>CAYWXG010000021.1:0-39928 GCA_964462445.1 uncultured Barnesiella sp.
TTTTTTGAATCAATAGCAAAAGAGGCCGACTAACAAACTTGTTAGACAGCCTCTTGGTTATTGTATATCCTATTCTTATGCTTCTATAACGTCAACAATTCGGTCAAAAATTTCATTTACCGACCCGGTTGCTTGTATTGCATTGTATTTTCCTTCTTTAATATAATAATCACGAAGAGGAAGTGTCTGATTGTGATAAACTTCCAGACGTTTATTAATAGTTTCGAGATTATCATCGGCTCTACCCGATTCTTGACCGCGTTTCAGCAAACGCTGGATTAGCTCATCCTCAGGCACCTCAAGCCCAATCACATAATCAACTTTCATACCACGTACTGCAAAAAGTTGATTAAGCTCACGTGCTTGTGGAATTGTGCGTGGGAAACCATCAAGAATTAGACCTCTTGTTGCTATAAGAGGATCATTATCTATAGTATGAGCCAAAATCTCAATCATCAAATCATCGGGTATAAGTTGTCCGCGAGAACAATATGAGTCAGCAACAATACCCAACTCTGTCTTGCGCGCTATGTGGTCGCGCAAAACCTCTCCTGTCGAGATATGACGAAGATTATATTTCTCGATTATTAATTCACTTTGTGTACCTTTTCCGCTTCCGGGCGCTCCAAATATAATTATATTTGACATAAAAATTTATTTATAATGACATAAAAATGAACTTCGGCTCTTGCTTTCTCTGCAAAAGTCGGTGTCTTTACCCGGCATTTTTCGTGTTTTAAGGTTAATATTATCACCTCCTCAGAGGTCTGCATTGTGCCATGCCGGACATGGCTATATAATTAAAAACTAATCGTTTCCTTTCAGTATATAAATATCGTTGAGATTTCGAGCCAATCCATCAATATCCAATCCAAATCCTACTATAAACTTTGATGGGATATTAAAGCCTACGTAATCCGGCTTAACATCAACTTCGAGTGCTTCGGGTTTGAACAACAAAGTAGCCACCTTGAGTTCTGCAGGCTCCTTCTCATTAAGCGTTTCAAGCAAATGCTTGATTGTCTTGCCCGTATCAACTATATCCTCAATAACGATGACAGTACGTCCTTTTATATCCTCGGCGAGACCCACGACTTCTTTGACTACGCCTGTAGACCCCATGCCCGAGTAGCTCTTGAGGCGAATAAAAGAAATCTCCGCATCAAAATCAACCGATCTGAATAGGTCTGAAGCAAAAGGGAAAGCCCCGTTAAGCACACATAGAAATAATGGTCTTTTACCCTCACAATCAGCGGTGATTGTTGCTGCAATTTCCTTAATGCGCTTGTCGATTTGCTCTCGTAGGATATAAGGCTCAAACGTGAGCCCGTTATATGTTACCTGTTCCATTGTTATAAAAGTAAATTAGTGCAAATTTACGTAAAGAATTTTATAAATCATCTACCTTAAGGCAAGTTTTTTTGATACGCTGAAAATTTTGTGTAAATTTGTAGTCAACAAGCTCGTTAATTAATGAAAATATTTACAAATAGCGAAATTCGCCAAATAGATAGCTATACTATTGAGCAAGAGGGCATTACAACCCTCGAGCTAATAGAAAGGGTAGCAAAAGGAGTCACCGACGAAATAACATCGCGTTGGCGCACATCGAAACCGGTCGCCATTTTTGCCGGACCGGGGAATAATGGAGCCGACGCTTTAGCGGTCGGTGCAATGCTCGCAGAGCGAGGATATAAAATAAATGCCTACCTATTCAACATTGGCGGTGATAAACTCTCCGCCGAATGTGCCGAATATCGAAATCGTTTGGCTAATTGCTCCGATGTAAACCTCACAGAAGTCATCGGCACTTTCAATATTCCCGAATTTCAACGTAATCTGCTCATCATCGATGGGCTTTTCGGGTCTGGATTGCGCGACCCGTTAAAAGGTGGATTTGCTGTTTTAGTGCAACGAATCAACGACGCCAATGCCACTGTCGTTTCAATCGACATTCCGTCGGGCCTTTCTGGCGATTGGAATCCATCATTGATTTCTCGCGATGTCATTCATGCAACTCTCACTCTTGCCGTACAATTCCCGCGATTAGCATTTTTCATCGCCGATAACGCCGATTTGGTTGGCGAATGGAAACTTCTTGACATCGGATTAAGCCAGAAAGCGGCCGCCGCAATTAAGCCTACTTATTATTTAGTTGAGGAAAGCGATGTTTTCCACACTCTTCGCAAGCGTCCTTTATTCTCATCTAAAGCCGACTTTGGTTCTGCCCTAATATATGCCGGGAGCTACGGCATGATGGGTGCCGCCGTTATGGCTGCTCGTGGAGCTCTTCGTGCCGGGGTTGGAAGAGTGACTATTGAATCGCCTAAATGTGGATATCCAATCATTCAAACTGCCGTACCCGAAGCTCTATATAGTGCTAACCAAGGGGATAAATATATCGACCGTATGCGACCGGTCCACGAATACAATGCTATTGCCGTTGGCCCGGGTATTGGTACTAATGAAACCACTCTGCGTGCCTTAGAAGAATTACTGCTGTCATCGCACTCTCCGCTTATCCTCGATGCCGACGCTCTCAACTGCATTGCAATGAAGCCTACCATGCTCAACTCAATTCCAATGCTGTCGATTATCACTCCTCATGCACGCGAATTCGACCGTCTTTTCGGACATCACACAACAATGGAAGGGCGCCTGAGGAAAGCTATCGAAGTTGCTCAAAGATACCACATATTGATTGTACTCAAAGGGCATTACACCTCTATCATACGTCCCGATGGTAAGATTTATTTCAACTCTTCCGGCTGTCCGGCTATGGCAACTCCGGGAAGTGGCGACATCTTGACAGGAATGTTGGCAAGTTTTATGGCCCAAGGTTACAAATCCGAAATTGCCACCTTATTAGCGGTTTTTCTCCATGGGTTGGCAGGTGAACTTGCAGCTGAAGAACATGGAGAATATGGCGTGACCGCATCCGACATTGCCAACAACATCGGACGCGCTATAAAAGCGATAATGGGACCTATACGTTAACGATTTCATTTTGAGAATAACTTTAACGATTATGAAAAATTTATTGACATTACTTATCGCAGTATTGGCGACAACTACAATAGCATCTGCCCAACAGGCACAACGCATCTCCGCAACAAAAGCCAATGAATACGGATTGGCATACACCTTGCCAAATACTGTCATTGACATTACCATAGAAGCGGAATTTACACGCGAAGAACCCGGCGAATTCTACAAGTACGCGCTTAAATATCTTAATGTAAGCAACCCTGTCACCGAGACTACACTATCTGCCTCGGTAAAGAGTGTCATTATTACAACTCGCGGCATTGCCGACCCCGAAAAACGCTATATAATAACCCTAAAAAGCAACCAAGCTCCATATATTATTTTAGGAGAGGAAAACATTCCTCTTGCTATTAACTCTGAGAAAACTTTTCAAGTTCAACAACCTCAGTTGCCGGTTGCACATAACGCTGTCCCGACTCCTCTCCAAACTGAGGCCGCCCGACAAGTCATCACACAAGAGATGTTGCAAAGCCACTCATCGGCAAAACGTGCAGAACTCGCGGCCGAACAAATCTACAATTTGCGACAAAGTCGCACCGACCTCATTACAGGTCAAGCCGACCAAATGCCTCCGGATGGCGATGCGATGAAGTTAATAATGGATAATATCGAAGCTCAAGAGGAAGCTTTAATGGCGATGTTTGTTGGGACAAAAAGCTCTTACACCGAAGTTCGCACATTCACCATTAAACCGAATGAAGATATCAACAAACAAATAATTGCTCGCATTTCAACCATCAACGGAATTGTTGAGCCCAACGACCTTAGCGGCTTCCCCGTTTACATTTCTCTTAAAGAAATTAATCGCGGAGAAATGCCGGTGAACGAAAAAGGCGAGACATTAAAATTCCCCAAAGGAGGCATCGCCTACACAATACCCGGACAAGCTCAAGTTACAGTATCGGCTCAAGGAAAAGAATTTGCCAATAATGTCGTTGACCTCGCTCAATTAGGCATTGTATACGGCATGGCTCCTTCAAATTTTACCGACAAGAAAGCTCCCGTTTACCTGCTGTTTGACCCGGCGACAGGAGCGGCTGCCGAAGTTGGGCCGGTATCGAAATAAACTTTTTATCCATAGTTTATTACAATATCATCATCGGATATTATCATTGTCGATTAACCAATTCTAAACCATCGACACACCATGACAGAAGAAAAATTCACTACTCCCGAAGAGGATAAAATGATAGAAGATGCCTTCAGTGAGGTGCTTGAAGGTTATCTCAACAGCAATCACAGAAAAAAAGTCGAAATCATAAAACGTGCTTTTGATTTTGCTAAAGATGCTCACAAAGGGATACGACGTCGGTCCGGCGAACCCTATATAATGCACCCTATTGCCGTGGCTAAGATTGCGAGCCAAGAGATTGGACTCGGATCTACCTCGATATGCGCAGCTTTACTTCACGATGTTGTTGAAGATACCGACTACACGGTTGAAGATATCGAACAACATTTCGGCAAAAAAATAGCACAACTTGTTGCCGGTCTAACCAAAATTTCAGGTGGAATATTCGGGGCTCAAGCTTCAGCTCAGGCTGAAAATTTCCGTAAGCTACTACTGACGATGTCGGATGACATTCGTGTTGTGCTAATTAAAATGGCCGACCGACTACACAATATGCGCACTCTCGGCTCCATGGCTTCTAACAAGCAATATAAAATTGCCGGAGAAACTCTTTATATTTATGCACCTCTCGCTCATCGTCTCGGACTTTTTAGCATCAAAACCGAACTCGAAGACCTCTCTTTTAAATATGAGCACCCGGAGGCCTACAAGCGTATATCCGAACAAATAGAACAATCGGAGCGAAAACGCAACAATGAATATGAGGACTTTGCTGCGCCAATTAGACGAATTCTCGACGAAATGGGGCTGAAGTACACTATGAAAGCTCGCGTCAAATCCGTTTATTCCATTTGGAACAAAATGGAGACTAAGCATATCCCCTTCGAAGAGGTATACGACCTTTATGCCGTCAGAATCATATTTGATTGCGACGATCATACTAAAGAGAATGGTATTTGTTGGCAAATTTATGGCGCAATAAATGAACTATACCGTTTCCACCCGGAGCGCACCCGCAACTGGTTGGGCAAGCCTAAAGCCAATGGATATCAAGCTCTACACATGACGGCTATGGGACCCGACGGCAATTGGGTTGAAGTGCAAATCCGATCACATCGCATGGACGAAATTGCCGAAAAGGGATTTGCTGCTCACTGGAAATACAAAATTGGCGAAAGCGACGAAGAAAGCGAATTGAATGCTTGGCTCCGTACTATTAAAGATATTCTCGACAATCCCGAGCCTAATGCAATTGACTTTCTTGACACTCTGAAACTCAATCTATTTGCATCTGAAATTGTGGTATTTACACCTAAAGGTGAGCTCATCACTCTACCGAATAATGCCACAGTGTTGGATGTTGCTTTCGAACTTCACTCCAAAATAGGATACCATTGCATCGCCGGCAAGGTAAACCACAAATTAGTACCCTTGAGCCAAAAGCTTCGTTCCGGTGACCAAGTTGAAGTATTGACATCCCAATCTCAAACTCCAAAAGAGGAGTGGATGGAATTTCTTATCACCGCCAAGGCCAAAACTCAATTGCGTTCCGCTCTGCGCAAAATACGACAGCCCAGCATCACTAAAGGGAAAGAAATTTTTGAGCAATTTCTTAAACAACACGACATTTCCGACTCCAATGAAGTTATCACAAAACTTCAAGGTATATACCAAGTTAACAACCGAGATGAACTTTACCTACAATTGGGGCGCGAAGAAATCGTACTATCCGACAACATTGTTAAATCTCTGAAAAAACAATCGGAGTCAAAAGGATTGCTAAGCAAAATTTTGCGTTTACCCCTTTCCGTTGTCCCCAAATCTAAAGAAAAAGAGGATACGGAGGTGCATGTTGAAATCCCCACTAATATCAATAAAAAAGAGACCTACCACCTACATTACGACGAAAACGGGGCCAATTTCCGCTTGGCCGACTGTTGTTCTCCTCTTCCCGGCGACAACGTATTGGGGTTCATTGAGGATAATGGGGAAGTCGTTGTACATTCTGTTGACTGTCCGCGAGCTCTTGCATTAAAAGCAAGCTTCGGGTCTCGACTTTTATCGACATCTTGGGACACCATCAATGGAAAATTCCCTGCACATATACATATTGAAGGAATCGACCGGTTTGGCATCCTACAAGAACTAATCCAGACTATTTCTACTCACATGTCCATTAATATTCGCTCACTCCACATCGTTGCCGAAAAAGAAGTATTTAGATGCGACTTGACGGTTTTACTCGATGATTCCGACGTCGTTTCTAAACTTTGCGCACAGGTGAAGCGTTTAGATGGTGTACGACAAGCCACTCGAATATATTGACAACGATTTTTCGGCGTGAGTTTTTTATTTTTCTATCAATCCTTCACACTCTCCTACACCCATGAACCTGTCATTCCGACTGCCTACCGACAAAAAGTTTTGGTTTACTGCCTCATTATACGTTATCGCCGGACTTATAATAATATTTTTCATGCCGCGCAACGAACGTATAGAACTCTCCTATGAGAAAAATCGTCCGTGGAGCAACCCCCAGCTACTTGCTCCTTTTGATATCCCATATTATCTTGCGCCGGAAATAAAACAAGAACGCATCGATAGTATAGATCGGATTCTAATACCGGTATTCGACATAGACTCCTCGGTAAAAGATAATATCTTTGCTATGATTAACGATCTCGACAGCGTGTCGACCAATCAACGAAACTCCTTAATCAAAGCTATTGATGAAATTTACCTCGCAGGGGTTATAAGTTCTGAAGATGCTCAACGTTTCTCCGAAACTGAAATGCACCAAATTAGGACTTCCTCTTCTTCTGCTGTAGAAATGTCGACCGAAAAGATGCTCACTTCTCGACAAGCCTACGAGCACCTCGAATCTCTTTTCAGTCGACCATACCCCACTCTTTGGCGTATACTTCAAAGCAAAAACTTCAGTTCCTACCTCTTGCCCAACATCAAGGAGAACGAAATTAAGACTGCCGACCTGCGCAATAGCTTGTTGACTCCAATTGAAGCTGTTCAAGGCATTATTCAAAAAGGGGAAGAAATAATCAATCGCGGTGAAATGGTCACTCCGCAACGATATCAAATATTGCAAGACTACGAAAATGAGCTTATTAAACGAGAACAGCAACGTGGCATTTCAAAATTAAACATCATCTTCGGGCTAATTCTCTTTGCAGGAGCAGTGATGTTGACAATATATCTTTTCCTTCAGCTCTATCGTCCCGATGTGTTCAACAGCTATCGACTCACCATCTGCTTGCTCACCATTTTTGTGGGCTTCTATGCTTTTGCTGTATTCATGTCCGACCTATTTGTCGACGGATTATACATTGTGCCCTTCGCGATAATACCGATTTTGCTGATTGTCTTCTACGACACCACCATAGCAATGTTCTTCTTGATAATGGAGATTGTACTTTGCTCACTGATTGCAAAACTACAATTCGAATTTTGCTTCATTCAGCTCTCAGCAGGAATGACAGCAATATACTCAATGAGAGAGCTATCTCGTCGCTCGCAATTGCTACGTACCGCGTTATATGTGTTCATCGCCTACGTCGTGACATATGCTGCTGCCGAACTTGTACAAATTGCGTCACTCAACACCTTCTCTTGGAAACTAATTGGTTTCTTTGCAATTAATGTTGTACTTACCTCTTTTGCATATATCCTTATTTTTGTCGTCGAAAAAATTTTCGGGTTCATTTCAGTAGTTACATTAGTTGAACTATCCGACATCAATAATCCGATATTGCGAGAACTATCGGAAGAGTGTCCCGGCACATTCCAACATTCAATGGCCGTGGCCAACCTTGTTACTGCTGCAGCAAACCGCGTTAATGCAAATGTGCAACTCGTAAGAGCCGGTGCTTTATACCACGACATCGGCAAAACAAAAAATCCGGCATTCTTTACCGAAAATCAACATGGGGTAAACCCGCACAATGCTCTGTCGCCAACTCAAAGCGCTCGTGTTATTATCAACCACGTTGTCGACGGACTGCGAATGGCGGAGAAAGCTAAACTCCCTAATGCAATTCGCGACATGATTGTTCAACATCATGGGACAACTACGACACGCTATTTTTACAACACATATTGTAACGACCATCCCGGTGAAGATATTGATCCTACACCATTCACCTACCCCGGTCCAAATCCTCAATCAAAAGAAGCATCATTATTAATGATGGCAGATGTGGTTGAAGCCGCTTCTCGCTCGCTTACAAGCCATAATTCGGAGGCAATCACTGCTTTGGTCAACAAACTAATCGACGCACAAGTAGCCGAGGGGCTTCACAAGAACTCTCCACTATCTTTCCGCGACATAACAACAATTAAAGAGGCATTTATTAAATCGCTACTGACAATGTACCATGTCAGAATTGCCTACCCCGACAAAAAGTAACCTATACGGATTTTATTGGCAATCACGGATATATTTCACGCTAAATAATTACTATCTTGAAATATTATAAAATTATTTTCAGCATCTCAATTATGGCGTTTGCGTGTCAAGTTGCAGTGTCTCAACGCCCGATTCGCCTTCAAGTGCGTCCTCACGAATTGCCCGACTCTGCCGACTTGGTATATTATAGCAAAAACAAACCTTGGCAAGCAGCCGCTGAGGTCGTTGGCCTAAACCTTGGTGTTTGGGTTTTCGACCGATATATTCAGAACGCCGAATTTGCTTATATTAATGGGCACACTATAAAAGAGAATTTTAAACGCGGTTTCGTTTGGGACAACGACCAAATGGGCACCAATATGTTCCTTCATCCCTATCATGGCAATCTTTACTATAACGCCGCACGTTCAAATGGCTTTAACTTTTGGCAATCCGGAATCTATGCTATTGCCGGTTCTGCCATGTGGGAAATGTTTATGGAAAATGAATACCCCTCCCTCAATGATATAATTGCAACTCCTATTGGTGGTATGGCTTTAGGAGAAATGACCTATCGTGCTTCCGACATTGTACTTAAGGACAACGCCTACGGTTGGGAACGCTTCGGGCGTGAAGCCGCAGCCCTATTGATTGCGCCAACTCGCGGGCTGACTCGTATAATAAATGGCGACGCATGGCGACATCGTTCCACCTCCGGCCGACAATTCGGAATCCCAAACGTTGCGATTGAATTTTCAATGGGTATGCGCTCAATGGAATTGGAGGACGAAATTTTTGATGAAGGTACCGGGGGAACAATACAATTCAACATTGAATATGGCGACCGATCTGTAGTTGAGTCATCTCCAAAACCTTTCGATTACTTCTCGGTCAATGCCGAACTTAATTTTCAAGAGTCGCAACCTGCATTGGGACAGCTCAACATTATCGGGCGATTATTATCCAAGGAAATTCTTGACAAAAATTCCACCTCACTCAGTGTTGGTTTGTATCAGCATTTCGATTACTATGATAGCGACACCATTTCCGACATTTCCTCTAAGACTCCTTATAAACTCGGAGTGCCGGCAAGCATTGGTGCCGGACTAATGTTCCGCGACATGCCACGTGGATTCTTCACCATGGATGCTTATCTGCATGCAAATGGTATTGGCTTAGGCGCAATCCTTTCCGACTACTACAATGTCGCTCAACGAAACTACAATCTGGCTGCAGGGTTTTCGCTTAAAGGTGGTGCAAATATTGTATTTAAACGAGACTTGCTTTCTCTCGCTGCATCCTACGAATATTACAGATTATTCACATGGGACGGGTATCAAGCCGATATTAATTGGGATACTATCGACCCGCGCACTCTCGACGCGCAAGGCGATCGTTCAGTTGCCTCATTTGGCGTATTCTCTGCGCGAGCCAGTGTTAAATTAAGGCGCAGATTATATGCCACGGCTCATTTCTCCCACTATCTCCGCTCTACCCACTACCATTATCATCCCGGAGTTCACTCTTCTACTTGCGCGTTCCGAATAATGTTAACCTACAAACTTTAAAAGTTCACCGAGTAAGGGCTGGTGTAGTTATGCGCGCTGTTAGGAGCCAATAAATAAAGAATACAAATGAACCGGCATAGAGAATCCACCCTTCAAACACCCCACTGACTATAAATAGGATCAGAAACGCGCCATATTGAGATGCTACTAAATCTCCGGATTTGCGACAGTGGCGTATCGTAACAAACAGTCTATAATTCCAAAACGCCAATATCAAGAATCCTACGATACCGGTGTTAGACAGCACTGACAACCATGACGAGCCGGGTTCTTCAGTTCGTTCTTGGTCGGCTCCGGACACCTCCTCGTTGTCATATAGAGTTGAATAACGAGTTACATTTGCGAAACCGATGCCTATTATAGGGCTTTCAACAAATTCTTCAAGTCGAGACTCCCACAATTGCTGACGCGAAAATACAACTGAATTATGTTCCTGACCCAACTCAAATTTACACTCTACGCGCCACGTAATATCTCGTCCTACTACGACGATTAGCATCAAAAATGAAACAATAGTCATTAATACTCGCGCCACCTTCTTCCATTCCCTACGGAATACGATAAGAAGATAAATCTCCGAAATTATAAAACCTATTATCGCACTTCGCGCTCCACCCCACACGAGGATAAATAGCGACGCTAACAGAAATAAATAGTCCAATATTCTGCGATATCTTCCATTCTCGGCGTTACCACTTAAAATTCTCCATGTCACCAACAATGCAACAATAGTTGCTATTAAGCTTAACATCATGGGGTGACTTACCAACAACAATAATTCTCCATCACCAAACAAACCGGTAACTATATACAACACTAACGTACCAACTATTAGTACTTGACACATTAGCAGCGTAAATCTCCATAAATACTGTCGAAATTGGCGTAATGGCGCATTATCTATAAGTGGAGACAACAGGCACAACATCCCGCAGAAAAAACAGAAGCGCAATGTCGACATGTAATTAACGACAGGGCTATTGAGTATCAACGATATAGTAGAAACAACACAGAAGAGCATCAGCACCCTGTTCACATTGAAATGCTCCGAACCTATTAGGACGAATACCGGTATCACACAAAATATCGAAAATACCGAATTCGACATTAAAAATTCTCCTATCGGCTCATGATACGACAATCGTCCGACTTCTATTAATACTACAATCAAAGCTATAAACGCATACACCCTCGAAAGTGTATCGGGCTTCAACGTTATTGATTTCATCATTTTTTTTAAATCCATAGCTTTAGATTGTACAGGGGAAAGAGCATATATGCCGTTGGCTATATCATTCTATTCTTTATGACTATACCCGTAGCCATTACCATAGTAGCCATAGCCAAAGCCATGACGATTGGTACGACTCATGCGAGATGACGTGGGATCGGGAGTTCCATTAAGTACAATTCCCATATTCTTATAGCGACCCGTAGTGTAGAAACGCTGTACCTCTGAAAGTAAACTTCGCTCAAGCAAGCCTGCGCGAACCACGAAGACTGTCATGTCAACCAAATTGTTTATAATCTTAGCATCGGCAACAACTTCTACCGGTGGACAATCAATTAAAACATAGTCATAGTCCTTGCGTAACTTCTCTATCATAGCTTTCAATTGGTCAGAGTAGAGAAGTTCTGCCGGGTTGGGAGGTATCGGTCCGGACGGATATAGGTCCACATTATCGCCGCAATCTTCTATATGTGTAACTATTGAGGTAAGAGTTTTATTACCCAATAGATAGTTTGACATACCAAAGCCTTTGGCGCCTACTGCTGCCGACAATGACCCCTTGCGCAAATCAAGATCGATTAATGCCACTCGCTTTCCTTTTAGAGAAAGTACCGTTGCAAGATTCATTGCTATAAATGTTTTACCCGAACCGGGATTTAATGATGTCACCATCATCACTTGCGCCAAATCATCTTCGTGCGGTGACATAAATTCCAAGTTCGTACGTATGACTCGGAATGCCTCATTGACAATATTATGGCACCCTTGTTTCACTACGATATCCGATGAGCGGTCAAGCTCAACATTCTTTTTGGGTAGCCAACGACGAGGCTTTTCTCCATTTTGAGGTATTTCCCCGATGAATGGAATAGTGAGTCTTTCGATATCGCGACGTCCGCGCACCTTAGAATTTAAAGCCTCCAACAAGAATATCAACCCTGCTGGCAATGCAAGCCCCAATGCTATCGCCATAGTCATTGTCTTGCGCGGGAATGGCCCTACAAGGCCGGAGATAGTAGGTGGTGTTACGATTTTGGTATTATATGCTGAAAATGCTTGTGAAAGCTCATTCTCCTCTCTCTTTTGGAGCAAATAAAGATACAACTCTTCTTTCACTTTCTGCTGACGCTCTTTGTCAAGCAAATGCTTAGCCTGCGTAGGATTACTTCTAAGCTGACCTGCTGCCGACGACAAACTCGTCTGCTTTGCTCGCATCTCTGCACTTAGTGAACTTATATAACCATCTACTGCCGACAATATGTTTTGGCGGGTGATTGCCAACAACGCATCTTTATCTTGAACCAAGGGGTTGCTTTCCGATGAATTTTGCACCATAATATTGCGATCGTAAAGATCCTTATTGTATTGCAATATTATGTTTTCCACGTTGCCATTGCCCAATGCCGATGATGATGGTAACGGCTCAAAATTCTTTGAAGCGTTGTTTAAGTGTGTCTTTATCTGGCGAGCCAAATCTATCTTTACCGACAACTCTCCTATTTCATCTCGTGTTGACAATGTTTTGTCAAAAAGTGCATCGGCAGCCGAACCCGAACTTGGGAGCTGATGCTGTGCCTTATAATCAGAAATTTGAGAGTCTACATCACCAAGTTCTGCTTCTATGACTTGCAGACGCTCGTCAATGAAGTTGGATGTATAAACCGATATTTGGTTTCGATCCTTAATCCAATTCTCATTATAGACTTCAATAATACTTTCCAACTCATCGAGCGCGCGCTCTGTGTTGGTGTCTTTAAGCGAGAGATTTATCACTGATGAATAGTTATCTTTAACCTCGGTTGTCACTGTTGCCAATAAATACTGTGCTCCAGCGGCATATCCGACTCTGTCAACCAATATATCTAAAGATGCCGGCGACGTTGATCTTATGAATTTCTCATTAGGCAACAACACTACACGACCCAACGGCGTTTCAAGTGTATCGGATGGAGCTCCGGTCAATTTAACCTCAATTTTGTGACTTTTATCTGCATCTTCAATATTTCCATCTGTAGCAAACGGTCCCAACACCACAGTGCTATCTTGACTATAATGCATTATCATCTGAGCCTTTCCATTATCCCCAAGATCAAAGAAGCGTACTGAGACAGGGAGGGTCGACCCATAAAGATTTTTTGGTGCAAATCGTTCCTTAACTGTATAGTTTACATCTAAGCCAAGACGGCGCGACACCTCTGCCATAATAACCGGAGAGCGAAGTGCCACCATTTCGTTATTAATATTTACATTGGTGTTTAGCGCATCTATATCTTGAAACACCATGGAGATATCAGGCGAAGAGCTTTGTTGGTCCTTCACCAAAATTGCCGCTGATGCCGAATACACATTAGGAGTCTTTGCCAAATGATAAACAGCATATCCACATATTAACACTAATGCTATTACGAACCAGTACCATCTGACCACACATAGCCATAGAAATTCTTTTATGCTTATCGACTGCCCTTCTTTAGGCATCAATTCTTCATTATCTTCCATAGTGCAAGGAGTACAAAGATGAATAATCTCTTAAGTTAAAATCCAATATGAATTACTTCACGAACAATACTACCACCGTCATCGCAAATGATGCCAATGAAATCCAAAATGCCGGTGTGAAAGTAGAGTTACCCAATGGCTGAGTGTTTCGTTTCTGAAGATCGTTAGGTTCTACATATATAACATCGTTCTGTTGAATATAATACACCGGTGAAGAATACACGCTATTAGGATCGGTCAAATCTATGGTATATGTCTTTTGCTTACCGTCAACCATTCGATACACTTTGACATTTTGACGCTGACCGGTAAGTTGCAAGTCGCCGGCAAGTGCTATTGCCTCTACGATATTTAGCTTATCTCGGTCGAAAAGTATTCGCCCGGGATTGCCCACTGAGCCAAGAGCTGTAAATGAGTGGTCAACAAATTCAACAGTAATTGTCGGGTCCTTCAGGAGCTTGCGATTTATAAGCTCATCTTTTATCTTTTGTGCAATTTCTTGTCGAGTCAAGCCGGCTATGTGGAGAGTACCAAGTTCCGGGAATTCAATATCTCCATAGCTGTTGACCGTATAAATCGACATCTGGTTTGAGCTATTTGAGCGTTGGGCTGTCGACGAGCGACCTGTTGCCGACATTTGCTGACGCGCTTGAATCGGGAGATTAAACATTTCCGCCAACTGTGCATCGCGTGAATGTACAGCTATAGTCAATCGGTCGTCGGGCTGAGCCGTAATAAAATTAGGCGACGGCACTGCTATTGTTTGACCATTCTCATGACCTTGAAAATATGCAACATCTTTCGGCGTCTTACACGATGACACACATGTTGCCACTGCTACTACTAAAAGCAAACTTTTTAAATATGACATACCAGATAAGTTTTTTCTTTCTATTACCGCGATAATTCGCTCCTACTCAATCTTCTTCCTAAACAACTTCCCATGGCGACACCATGTTTTGTCCGAGAATCCCTATTTAGTAATTGACGCCTTTTAAGCATTCTTCTCCTAAATATAATCTATTGTGCAAAATTACAAAAATTTTAGCAATCGCCAACGACATTTACAGTATAATTTGATAAAATTGCGTCGTTTGACTCGCTCTTCCACATAATTTTCAATTTATGACGTTAATTTATCACTATTGACATGCCATAACGCGATAAAATTTCCACAAAAAAAAGCGTTGCACCCCATTTTTTCAGGCACAACGCTTACTATTTCTTATCCCGAATTTATTTCGCCTCAAACCCCACCGGGTTGTTCATTATCGCAATATGACTATCCGACAGATTGAGCAATTTCACTATCTCCGCAGCCTGCATCATTGCTCGGGGTACGGTCGCAAATCCCAATCCGGCACATGCCACCGATATGTTTTGACTGACAATACCGGCGTCAACCGCAGCCATCATTTTGGCGCGTTCATCTACATTGCCAAACTTTGTCATATCAGCTATCATAACAAGGCATACAGGTGCTGTTTTAACAAAATCCTGTCCTGCTGCCAAGAGATATCGATAATCCCCTGCTACACAAGGTGTAATCGAATGTGTCGCCGGGTGATATTCTCCGACCCCGTCCGCATCAAACACAAAAAGGCGGATTTCTTGAAAATTTCTACAAGTGGGAGCTGTGCGACGTCCGTCCTCTCGATTTTTACCCATCGATGCCCACAACAGATTGGACAACTCCTGGTCGGTAAATTGGCGTTCTGAATACTTACGAATAGAACGACGATTGGCCATTGCCTCCATTACGTTTGTGCCCGCTGTCATATCGGGAGCCGGCAACACCTTATCCTCTGCCATCATTGTCAAACTCGTTGCCACAACAACAGCCATAACTAAAATTCTCTTCAACATAATATTCCGATTTAATATATAATTTGATTTAAACTTTCTATAATTAGTATATTCCGATATTTATAATATTGAACTTCGCTTAGGATTAATCCAAATAATACTGCTGACGCTCTTCGGGTGTCAGCGGGCGGTTTTTGAAGCGCTTGGTAGTTCGGTCGATAAGTTCCTCAAGAGTTGGGAAATCCCAAATTTTGATTGTTTTGTCTTCTGATGCCGAAACAATCTTTTTCCCGTCAGGGCTAAAGTTGGCGAAATTGACATAATCTGTGTGACCAGTCAACATCTGTATTTCCCTCCCGGTCTCCACATCCCATATCTTTATGGTTTTATCTGATGCCGAGACAATATATCTCCCATCCGGGCTAAAATTGGCGGAAAAGACCAAATTATGACATCTCAGCGTCCTTATTTCCTCTCCCGTCTCAGCATCCCATATCTTTATTGTTCGATCCTGCGATGCCGAGACAATCTGCTTCCCGTCAGGACTAAAATTGGCATATGTGACACCTCTGGTGTGACCTATCAATGTCTTTATTTCATCTCCCGTCTCCGCATCCCATATCTTGATTTCTCCGTCAATTGATGCCGAAACAATCCGCTTCCCATTCGGACTAAAATTGGCGGAATTTACACTCCATGTGTGACCTGTCAGCGTCTTTATTTCCGCTCCCGTCTGCGCATCCCATATCTTTATGGTTTCATCATTTGATGCCGAGACAATCTGCTTCCCGTCAGGACTAAAATTGGCAGAATTTACAGCATCTGTGTGACCTGTCAGCGGCTTTATTTCCTCTCCCGTCTGAGCATCCCATATCTTGATTTCTCCGTCAATTGATGCCGATACAATCTGCTTCCCGTCAGGACTGAAATTTGCAGATCTGACATTGTATGTGTGACCTATCAATGTCGTTATTTCATCTCCCGTCTCCGCATCCCACATCTTAATGGCGTCGTCCCATGATGCCGAGACAATCCGCTTCCCATCCGGACTGAAATTGGCGGAATTTACACTCCATTTGTGACCTGTCAATGTTTGTATTTCCGCTCCCGTTTCCGCATCCCATATCTTTATTGTTTGATCCCATGATGCCGAAACAATCCGCTTCCCATTCGGACTAAAATTGGCAGAAGTGACACGACCTCTGTGACCTGTCAGCGTCTTTATTTCCGCTCCCGTCTCCGCATCCCATATCTTTATTGTTTGATCCCATGATGCCGAAACAATCCGCTTCCCATTCGGACTAAAATTGGCGGAAGTGACACGATCTGTGTGACCTGTCAGCGTCTTTATTTCCGCTCCCGTCTCCGCATCCCACATCTTAATGGCGTCGTCAGCTGATGCCGAGACAATCTGCTTCCCGTCAGGACTAAAATTGGCAGAATTTACAGCATCTGTGTGACCTGTCAGCGGCTTTATTTCCTCTCCCGTCTGAGCATCCCATATCTTGATTTCTCCGTCAATTGATGCCGATACAATCTGCTTCCCGTCAGGACTGAAATTTGCAGATCTGACATTGTATGTGTGACCTATCAATGTCGTTATTTCATCTCCCGTCTCCGCATCCCATATCTTTACGGTTTCGTCTTCTGATGCCGAAACAATCTGCTTCCCGTCAGGACTGAAATTTGCAGATCTGACATTGTCTGTGTGACCTGGCAGCGTCTTTATTTCCGCTCCCGTCTCCGCATCCCATATCCTAACGGTGTTGTCATCTGATGCCGAGACAATCCACTTCCCGTCAGGACTAAATGTAGCTGAGTTCACATTGCTTGTGTGACCGCGTAAAATGGCAGAGTTATGCATGTCGGCTTTACGCAAAGCGTACTCCGCCTCCGGTGTATATGGGCTGTAGGGTGGCAATGCCTCCAAGGCAATGAGTCGTGCTGTATAGGAGCCCCCATCATCCACTAATCTTAACGCCTTATCTCCCAACATTCGCGAAAGTCTTATCTGAGATTGTTGATTTATACTCGCAATGTAAGCCGTGACGCCGGCGCAAAGCAATACAACGGCCGCTGCCAATATTAGCCATTTCATGCGTCTGCGTTTTTCTCGCTTTTCCTTCAATCCCGCCAATGGCTCGCAGAATGAGTCATGAATCAATTCGACGCGATTGTTGCTTCCATCCGACGACGTACTCGTTCGCTGCAAGATGCGAGTTTCCCCCTCCAAAAGTTGCGCCCCTTTGGGGACACGAAGCAGAAAATCGCTCTCGGGGATAGAGTTGCGACGTCCGGTGCTATCAACGAAATGCTCCTCGATGTAGGATTTCTCACGATTGGAGAAGCCGCGGGTGGCTTCGTTGTAGAACCGTTCAAAGGGATTTCCCTTGATGAAGTTATCGACCAAAGCAGGTGAGATATGGTCGGCGGCTGAACGCTGAAAGTCCGCGAAAATGCGACTACACAGCAACGAGATAATGTTGGTGCTTATACTGCCATCCTCGTTGCGCGACTTTTCGACAATCGCTCTGACAATAGCCTCCTGCTCGTCGGGATTGAAATAATTTCCGCCCGGGATAAGAATTGCATCGCGAGCTCCCTGCTCGCTGAGACTGCGCAATCGATAACGACAACGCTTCAATTCCGAGAGGTAGTTATTGTCGATGCTATCCTCCAAGCGGTAGAGGTCATCTTCACGAATAGAGGCAACGAAGCGAAAATTGAAGTCGTACTTATATGACTGACCATCAACGACGCGCGCGGGAAGTGCATGGCTCTCGTCCATCAGATAGGCTATCTGTCGGAGCAACACCTCCGCCTCGTCGCGACGATTGCGGAATATCTCCTCAAACTGGTCGAGCACAATCACGGGGAAGAGCGTGCGCCCCTCGCTGTCAGCAAAACGGGTACGGGCAAAGAAACGCCAAAGGTGGTCGGGGGCCTGTTCATCTGCCGACTCCGGCACCACCTCTATGGTGTTACACTGCCCCTGAATCTCCTCAACGGTCTGCGTGAGTCGTTTGACGATACACTCCTGGAACGAAATGCTGAGCGCATCCATCGAGAGACGAATACTGACAGGCATATAACGCTTCGCACGCAAACGGGGAAAGACTCCGGCATTGAGAAGCGAGGTCTTACCGGTACCACTCTTACCGTAGAGTGTCACGAAGATATTACTGCCAACAAGTTGCGCCACACAGTGCGACTCCTCATCGCGTCCGCAGAACAGTTTCGGTTCGCGACCATCTCGTTTGACGCGTTCAGGGTCTTCGTATGACGAAAGTCCCGCCCAAGGGTTGTTGTCTTTATACTCTGTCATTTTCGCTCAGGTGTTTGTCAATGGCTTTCTCAAGTTTGCTCAATGCATTGCTATCCGTCAGGCTGATACCCGACACATTGTTGCCCACTATTTGTTCAAAGGCGGCATGGTAAGGTTCTCGTAGGGAATACCCTTCGGTGGCCAATGGAATGATGGTCAATTCGCCTTTGCGTTTGGACGCCATGCGCCACTCGTCGTTATAGTAGTTATCGACCTTTCCGTTCTGTAGGTCTTCAGCTATATGCGGTGTCATCAATGGGATAAAAATCTTGGCATGGTCGATGCCGTATCTGATTTCCGTGTCGTAATTGTCTCCGCCACGAATATTCTCTTGATCGAACCACAGATTCGGATATATCCGGCGCAATTCTTGAAATATCTGTAGCGCCCGGTCCTTATCCCCGCTACAATAAGATAAGAAAATCTTCCCTTGGCGACGGTACGTTGTAACGATATCGCGGTAAGGGTTATCGGGGCCGGTCGATGTCAGTACCTTAGTCATCTGTCGCATCAGTTCACGGGCACTCATCTCTGTTTGAGTGATGGCTCGTGAATTCTTAAGATAGTTCTCTAATTTCCGGTCGGAACGGTCGTCGCGATCAAAAGCAATCGTGATATCTCCGTCACGCTGCTTCATCTCCTCGCGACGAAGTATATACCAGAAAAATCTGAAGTACCAATCATCAAACTTGCAGCCAAACGACAACAGTCGTTTGCTGAGGATATAAAGCATCATCAGATTCTTATGTTTGTCAAACTCAAGCCATCGCTCTATGGTCTGGATATACTCAAAATCCTTGCTGGCATAGAAGTAGCCGTCACGCTCATCACATTTTCCGAATGCATATATTAATGTCGGCTCGCAGTAATCCTTGACCTCCCGATATTCCGACAATCGATTGTAGAATTCGGATAGCGAAGCCGCGTCCCAAATGTTGACCACACGCAATCGATCTCCCCAGATGTCACGCATCAGAATTTCCAAGTAACTGTCGAAAGTAGTGGTTATCACGGTCTTGAAAAGTCGGGTTCGGAGCAATCCCTGCAGTTCTTCCGACACGTCATCAACAACCATGCTCTGTCGAAACTTACCCCATGACAGAAGATTGCGGATAGGGTCTATTTCCGTGCCTGAGTGCTGCATCACTTCGTCGAAGTTTTTATAATTGCTTTTATTGAGCTTGCGGTTCACGTGGCGCAACAAGTAGTCGTTCACATTGCCCGACGGCTCCACTTTGGGGCTCAAAATGACTTCACTGCCCACTATCAAAATGTAATCGTTGTTGAACACTCGTCGGATAGCCTTGTCCATCTCGAACTCCAAATTTTGCAGGTCATCAATGGCGAATTCAAGATCCTCTTCGTCGGGGGTAAATGCCATAATTTATAAATTTATTTGTGTTTCATGATTAGTTCTCACGGCAAATATACGAATAAGCGAGCAAAAACATGAAACTTGTTTCAATGTTTTTACTGCGAGCGAAAGTATATTGGAGAATTTTTCTCAAATATACGAATTTTCGAGAAAGAAACCATAACAATTGGCTATTGCTATATCTTTTCAGAACTTTTCCGCTTGTATCTTCAAAGAAATTCTATAACTTTGCTATTGAGACAAACCGAAATAAAGCAATGATGTAAATAAACATAAAGATGAGTAAATATACTGATTTTCAGAAAAAATGTGTTTCGTCCGATAAGTTGGGTCGACAAATACTTGGAGCCATGCTGGAGTGGTCCTCCACCTCATTCTGGATTTTTGTATTACTGATAATTCTTTCTATAGGGATATCATATATAATTAATATAATCAATCCAAGCGATAGCCATTCACCATTATATTTGATAAGTTTGAATCTTTTCGTTTGGTTGACAATTAAGACCTGTAACAGACTTCTAGATATTTTTAGCCTAAGAAAAAAGGATACAGCTATTACATGTTGCTATATCGCCATTCTCTTTGCCTTGGGAGTTTGGATTGTTTGCTTCCTTTTAATCTTCAACGCCAATGGGGACGGCCGGTTCACTACTGCCATTGCAGTGATTGGAGGTGTTATTTCTTGGATTTTTCAAGATAAGATTAAAGGTGTTGTTGCCTACTTTCATCTTCGCATGCATCATTTTTTAAATATTGGAGATTGGATTCAGATTCCGGATAAAAATGTTGACGGTCAAGTGCAAAAAATCACATTGACTTCTGTGAATATTCTCAACTGGGATACGACGACATCTGTTATCCCCATCAGTATGCTATATTCCGACCACTTCATTAACTTACAAAATATGATGGATGGTAGAACATATGGTCGCAGGATGCTTAAAACTTTTGTTTTTGACTCTAATTGGTTTTTACCTTTAACTAAAGAAATGCTTACGTCGATAGAGCAGAAACACCATATTAAATTGCATCTCTCTGATGATGAAATAGGAGATGGCATTTTGAACGCCAAAGTGTATAGACTTTACTTGTATCATTGGCTCATGAAAAATGCTCATGTATCTCAGCAACCACGCCTAATGGTTCGTTGGCTGGAGCAAAAGGAAAGCGGAATGCCGTTGCAAGTCTACGCTTTTATAACCGATAGTAGTATCGCCTCCTTTGAATGGCAACAGTCTCAGATAATTGAGCACATTATCGAATCGGCTAGTTGGTTTAACATGCAGTTGTTCCAAGAAGCGTCAGCGTTTGATGTAAGCAATAGTAATATATTTTTAACTAAGGAACCTGCGCAATATAAAAAGGAAGATTTGTCATGAATACTTATAAAGAAAGTCCTTTTCAACAATTGAGAAAAAGGGACGGGAGCGAATTTACCGATAACACCATAAAATGTTGGTATATAACACGTTCATATGTCCTAAAATTATTGTCAGAGAAAGAAAATGAGTATTCGTTCTCGCCGGAGTCAAAAGAACGTATTCATGTTGTGTTGAATAGTGCCGATAGCCGTATGCTATTTATTGCCCGACATGTAGCACTATATGCTCACTATGCAAATTTCAACGAGGAATGTGAAGATGAGGCTTCTTCATGTAGAACAAGAATTTCAATCATTACGGATGATGTTAACATAAAGCAGAAGTTGTCACAAGAGCAATATTTATGCAATCTCCCCAATTATTGTAGATATGTAGTTGAGCATAATGTGGAGGGGGCAATAGAACATGTGATTGAAAACCCTAACTCTTATATTGATATTGAGCTACACATCGTATCTTATAAGCCGGCAAAAGGGGAAAATGATATAATGATTGAAATTACCCAAGAAGATGTTGACAATTATTTCGAGCAAGTATCAAAAGACAATGAAGATATCTTTACTATTGATACACAAAAGGCTTTTTATACCGATAAGATGTATAATATCGGAGAAGCTATAGATAATTTGCCTGCGGAAAACATTCATAACACAAAACGCTATGCGATGGCTTTAAACGTGTATCAATATACGAGATTGACGGAAAAGCCTCAAAAATTGTTCGACAGAAAGATTAAAGAGGGAGAGCAATACAAATTGAAAGAAATGCTGTCCAACGTTTTCTGCTCAGATTGTTTTAAGTCAAGAGCACAAGCCATAATGAGGCTTAATAACAGAAATATAAAAAACAACACGGGACTGTGGGCGAGATACAACGAAGCGCTGTCCAAGAGCGAACATTCTCGTTGGGTAGTAGAGAAATTGATTCTGGGGTATCGTCCATTTAACGAGGAGGAACATCACCAATATGAAGTTCTACGAGCCCAATTTAGATGTAACGACAAACTTAAGAAATTTCATGACAACTTAAAGCGCAATGATCAAGTATTGGCGCATTTAGATATATGTTCATATAGAGATTTACGTAGAATAAATCCACATGATTTAAAGTATGATAGTTTCTTAATGCTCGCTATTCCTAAGATATTAGATAAAGTGGGAGAAAATCTCTGATAATGGGCTTATACATTAACTAAATTCTGATATTGATGTTATTTATTTGTTTATGAATAAAGAAAGATATACCCCACAACCTATTGATACCCGTGATATCACACTGCCCATTGAATTAGAAGACTTGATTGAAGAAATGTCAAGAAACGTACACGAAGTATGGGCTGAAGGTAGAATCAATCAAGGTTGGTCGTATGGAGAGCAGCGGAGCGATGTGCTCAAGACCCACCCATGTCTTGTCCCTTATGAGCATTTGCCTGAATCAGAAAAGAACTTTGATCGTGAAACTGCTATTGGAACCTTGAAGCTAATACAAAAATTGGGGTTTAAAATCACTAAAGAGTAATAAACAGATATTCTCGTATCCTACCATAACCTTTTCTTAGTGTTTCATTTTTTCTTTTCCGGATTCTCCATTTCCCAAAAGAGAGCGAACCACGCATCCACCATCTCGACTTAATATAGGCTTAAATACTGCGAAAAGGCTTGTAGCTCAAAGAGTTACAAGCCTTTTCTCATAATGTCGGGGTGACAGGATTCGAACCTGCGACCACCTGGTCCCAAACCAGGTGCGCTACCGGACTGCGCTACGCCCCGCCGTTTTTGCGATGCAAAGATAATGATTTATTTTATATTGTGCAACACCAATTTACCCATTTATCTATTTTTTGGGTGCCGACAATATTGATTTGTACTCTTCCGGATTGCCGAATAGCTGCGCCGCACGTGTTATTTCCGGGTCAAATCGAAGGTTATAAATAATAGCTCCTCGATTATAATAATATCGACGTAACAATTCCGGCGCAAGATATTCACATATCTGTTCTCGCTGTGTGTCAAGGTCTTTATCAAGGTCGTGACGCAATGATTCACGCAAGTCGGCTATCTGTTTCTCTACCCCTTCATCAAGATATCCTTCTCGCTTGGCCGCTTTCTCCAATTCGTCGAGTATTGACTCACACACTTTGTCATACTGTATTGCGGTCGGGTCGATTGACTGCTTAAATTCATTATATATTTCATCGGTCATCACAAACTCTTCCGGAGATGCTATTTCGGGATGAGTAGCAGCATATTTTGTTGCAAAATCGAAGTGATGATTACCCAATACGATATTGATTGCCAATCGGCTCACTTCAGGGTATTCCATTTTAAGATCCGGCGTGATACCTCCACCATCGCGCACTTCGCGCCCGGCTTTGGTATAAAACACGTTGGTCAACGAATCCGGTGTGCGGGCCACACTGCCATCGGGATTGCGATGAGAGTAATCTATAGCTTGAATAAGACGTCCGCTCGGGATATAGTAACGTTGTGTCGTCACTTTCAAAATGCTATGATAAGAAAGTGGATAGGTTGATTGCACAAGCCCCTTCCCATATGAACGCTCCCCAATGATGACGGCTCTATCAAGGTCCTGCAACGCGCCGGTCACAATCTCTGACGATGATGCTGAGCCCTCATCGATAAGCACCGCCAAGGGGATATCAAGCGCCACAGGCGATGAGGTGGTGCGATAAATTTTTTCATTAGTAACGGCACGCCCGCGGGTGCGTAGCACTTCCGTTCCTTTAGGTACAAATAGACTTACTATATTTACCGCACTCTCGAGCAAACCTCCGCCATTGCTTCGCAAGTCGAGCACCAATCCTTTCACTCGAGGGTCGGCAATTAGTGCAGTGACTGCTTTTTTTACCTCAGGATATGATTTCTCATTGAACGTCGTAAGCTGTATATATCCTATCGTATCACGCACCACTCCATAATAGGGCATTGCGTTCATATCTATTTTAGCTCGGGTTATTTCAAATGGAAGAATGGTGTCACCCTCGGCCAAAGTTCGTCTTACTGTGACTTTTAATTTAGTGCCGGCCTGACCGCGTAGCTTATTACGCACCTTATCACTCCCCAACGTGCGCACGCTATCACCATCTACTGTCAGAAACACGTCGCCGGCCTTCAACCCCGCTTTATCAGAGGGAGTTCCTTCTTGCGGCTCGCTCACGAATGTTTCCTTTGCTTTATTTTGTCCGATATATGCCCCGATTCCCCCAAATTCTCCGGTCGACATCGATAAGAATTCCTCTCGCTCCTCTTCAGAAATGTATTCCGTATATGGGTCTATCTGATTGAGCATCGCATTGATAGCTGTAGTAATCGATTTGTCGGCATCAATCGTGTCAACATACATCGAATTCAGAGTCTTATATATCTGCGTAAAAATCTCTAAATTGCGTGCCACATCTTTCTTATTCGATGGGGCAGCTACTGAAACCGCCATATTAAATGTAGCGATTATCACAAATGCTATATATCGGATTTTCATAGTCATATTATTGTTGTAATTATTCCACCTCACCCTTAAATGCACGACGCTCTGTGCGTGGAATCATAAACGACGTGTAAATTTGTATGACTGCACCGGCAAGCGTAAATGCAATCCAATTTCGTGTACTATCCGGCTCATAAAAAAGGAAAAACGTGGCTACACAGAAAAACAATGCGCTCCACAACTCTATGCGATACAATCGTTTCAAGCGCAACACTTTCCCCTTGTATGTGCTAAATATGCGTGCTACCAACACTGCAATCGCACCTACACCAAAAATATATTTAAACAATGGCGACATCTCTCCATAGGACATACTGTGGGCATTTAAAATCGGGAGCAATGTCCCAACTGCCACTGCAATTAACCCTACTGATACCACAATATTCCATATCGGATTGGGACGCTTCCCAACCACATATTCAAAACTCGTTTTAGATGCCGATTTTGATTCTTTCTCCTTCATAATTATTCTACTATATATACATCTTCTCCCGGGCGTTGCATTCCGTAGCGTTCACGTGCCACTCGTTCCAATTCTTCTTTATCGGACAGCAACAATCGGTTTAGCTCTTCATACTTTTTCAGAGTGTCCTGATTATCTCTTTTCTCTTGTTCCAAACGATTTATCTCACCTTTAAGTTCTCGCAATCGACTATAAGAATTATCATTAAAGAACAACACATAGACATAGAGTGCCAATAATCCGACAAATGCCACCGAAACATATCGGCGAAACCAATCTGTCAGCGAACTTTTTTGCTTCTTTTCTTGCTCGGTATTTTCACTCATATCGCGAGAATTTCTTTTCGGGTTATTCAATTTACACCTTTCGCATGTATAGATGTCGTTTTAATCCTCATTTCGAAAGATATATTTTATATCCCACAAAAATAGACAAAATATTTTGTATTCTCCACCACATTAACCATTTTTTGTACTACTCCAACCGGCAATATGCAATTGCAAGCATATCTAACAATATTTTAACAACTTTGCCATGAATAACTTTATTTGTCGGTCAATTTTTAGTAATTTTGCAGATACAACATTTTTTAATCGTTTAACTATTCGTTGAGGCCATTACACCGGCTTTATTAGTATTATTGTAGTATTGCCATTAAAGGCGACTGCAGTGTTTGTAATATGGAATTTATTTTTGACATTAACATCATCTACTCCCACGTTGCTCAAGCGTTGCTCGCAGTTGGATTGTTGTCCGCATTATATTTGATTTTTATCTATCGCCAAAAAATTGTCAGTGTGACACGACAACATCGACTGGCACAACAACCCACAAACCCTAACAATGGCTCTCTACCTCCCATCTCTATTATCATATATTGTAAAGATAGCGCAAGAGCTCTCGAACAAATCCTCCCAACTATCTTAAATCAGAATTACGATGCCCCATTTGAAGTTATCGTTGCCACCGACGGGCGTAACGAGCAAGCCAACGATGTTATAAAACTATTTTCTATCAGTCATCACAATCTTCGAATGACCTATGTGCCCGACGAAGCACATGCTTTATCACGTAGAAAATTGGCTACAACCCTCGGAATCAAAGCCGCTCGATATGAATACATATTATTGACCGATGCTCACGCCCACATCATATCAAACGAGTGGTTGAACCTTATCGGAAAACATTTTGCCCAAGGAAAAGAAGTCGTTATAGGCTCAAGCTATCCGATAGGGGAAAAAGAATTGAAAAGCATGAGCTTGTTCAATATGCTGGTAGACAAGACAACATACTTATCAAGTGCGTTAGCTCGACGCCCCTATCGTTGCTCGGTGTTCAATATCGCATTCCGCAGGCAACTTTTCTTCAACAATAGCGGATTTACCGACTCCGTAGGCTTACACCATGGCATCGACGATATTTTCCTCAGCCACATTACCAATGATGACAATTACGCTGTCGAACTTGCCGACGGTGCGCAAACCGGTGTCAATGCATCTATATATGCCGGCGACTACCACACTGACCGTGTGCGCCACGAATTTACCGGTCGAAAACTCAGCCATTTCAATCGTCGATTGATGGGATTCGGCTCCGCTATGATGTGGGCATGGCTCGTAGCTACCATCGCTGCCGGGATCTTGTTCATGCCCAATCCAATCCCTCTTTCCGCCCTATTGCTGATTGGTATAATATGGATTACTTTTGTCAGCATCGCGTGGCACAAGGTCGCTAATGCGCTACATATTCCGTTAAAACGTTGGCTCATTCCGGCTTTCATATTCATTCGCCCGGTTACTACTTTCTTTATGCGACTAAAAGGGCGCAAACATCGCTCCGCTAATTTCACTTGGGCTAAACCCGTCTAATCCAATAATATAGATTCTTATTTATGGCCAATCACAGAAGACGAAGCTCCTTTATGTCACAACAGGCGATCCGTCGAAAAAACCGTAGCACCCTCAACAAATCCATTCTACTACTACTCGTTGTAGCTGCAATTTTCATCGGTGCTCACTACATGCTATCGAAACAGAAGCAACAACGACAGATTCAAGAAATAGAAAATCTCACTTACGTTAAAACCGCACTTGGACTCACCGAGGAAATTATAAATTACACCGGAATGACCGTTTCCTTCAACTCCGATTACCATATCCCCAACTGGGTGGCTTGGGAGTTGACCGCAGAGGAAGCAAACGGCACAATATCCCGTTCCGACAATTTCTACAATGACCCCGATATCAAAGGGTGCGCCTTCCCCGACGACTACCGACGGAGCGGCTACGACCGCGGGCACATGGCTCCCGCCGGAGATATGAAATGGAATAGCAAAGCGATGGACGAAACTTTCGCATTGACCAACATTCTGCCTCAGGACGGCTCGCTCAACCGTGGCACATGGAAAAAAATTGAAGAAAAATGCCGAGCTCGCGCCCAACGCGACTCTGCACTAATAATCGTGTGCGGACCGGTGCTTACCGATACCCCTCGAGAATATATCGGTGAAAGCCGTGTTGCCGTGCCACAACGCCTTTTCAAAGTCGTACTTTCTCCTTGGGCTAAAACGCCCCAAGCAATCGGCTTCCTAATGGACAATGCTGCGGTGCCCGGAGGAATGCAAGCCACTGCTGTCTCTGTCGACGAAATTGAAGCCTTGACCGGACACGACTTCTTCTCTTCTCTCCCCGACTCCCTCGAAACCCAACTCGAATCAACAGTCAACTTCACCCGGTGGAGCCGACTTAAATAGCCTTAGATATTTCAACAGCTACAATGACTGAAATCAACGACACTATATGCGCAATATCCACTGCAGCCGGAATCGGCGGAATCGCAGTGATAAGAGTAAGCGGCAATGATGCCATCTCCATCGTCGATCACCTTTGGCAAGGGAAACGACTTGCCGATGCCGAATCCCACACCGTTCACTATGGTAGCATCGTCAATGCCGAAGGGAACGTAATCGACGACTGCGTGGCGACCATCTTTCGCAATCCTAAATCATTCACCGGCGAAGATGTCGTAGAGATATCAGTCCACGGCTCAATCTACGTACAAAAAGAAACCATCAACGCCCTCATCACCGCCGGAGCGCGACTTGCCGAGCGTGGCGAATTCACCCGACGCGCTTTTGCCGCCGGGAAAATGGACCTCGCACAAGCCGAAGGCGTAGCCGACCTCATAGCTTCTCGTAGCCGTGCCGCCCACGACATCGCTATAAAACAAATGAAAGGAGGATTCTCGCAACGTCTTTCTCTCATGCACGACAACCTCCTCGAACTCGCATCGCTCCTCGAGCTCGAACTCGATTTCTCCGAAGAAGATGTTGAATTTGCATCACGACAAAAACTGCTTCAACAAGCCGTTGCACTGCGCGATGAAATTCAACGACTTGCAGCATCGTTCGACAACGGCAACGCAATAAAAGAAGGCATCCCCGTAGCCATTATCGGACCCACCAACGTCGGAAAATCCTCATTGCTCAACGCCCTCGTTGGCGACGACCGAGCTATCGTTTCAAACATCCACGGCACCACACGCGACCTCATCGAGGACACCGTGACAATCGGCAACTTCACATTCCGATTCATCGACACCGCCGGGATTCGCGACACCGACGACACTATCGAACGCCTCGGAATCGACCGAAGCCGTCAAGCCATAAATCGCGCCACAATACTATTGCAAGTCATCGACGCCTACAACCCGCAAAAAGTTGACTACCTCGACAATATCGCTGAAAATCAGCACCTCATCACCGTAATCAACAAGACCGACATCGCCGACTCTCAGCAAGCACGCGCCATCATTCCCGGCCCGGCAACAATCGTTGAAGTTTCAGCAAAAACACACACCGGCATCGACCAATTGCGCACCTCACTCACCGACATCGCCCAAACACTACTTTGCGACAACGGCGACATAATAGTGACCAACTCACGCCACCATCAAGCACTCATCAACGCATTGCAACCAATCGAACGCGTCATCGACGGGCTCAACATCGGCATCTCCGGCGACTTCATCGCCCAAGACCTACGCGAAGTGCTCCACCACCTTGGCAGCATCACAGGCAAAGTCACCACCACCGAAATCCTCTCAACAATCTTCGCCCGCTTCTGCATCGGAAAGTAAGAGTTTTCGTAATGATTTATCATTGACAAGAAAGATTAAAAATTTATCTTAATGATACATGTCTTTAAGAAATAAACTTGTAGATATTGCCTTACAGTGGCAAGAACACTTCGGTGTTGCGCCTTCAATTACAAGTACCATTTCCGAATATGATGCCGCCATGTTAATTGGGATGCCGGAAATTGAGTATTCAGAATACATGAAGGACAAAACCGCGGTAAATAGAGGCTCTGATTTTGTTTTTAACAATATCAGATGATTTTTGGGTGGACACTTTTGATTGAGTTATTCTATATACCATCATCGAGGTTTATATTTTTTAGGCTCATAATATCGATTGTGAGTAATTATAACTTATGTAACCTTCCTGATCATACCCTTTTCGTTCATGATGAATCAAATTTATCAACCTTTGCAATTCGATTATATCTGACCTAACATCCTTAAAACAACTATATTGTTCATCATATCTTTTTCTTGAACCTAATTTTAATCTGGAGTCAATATCCTCTGGTATTAAATACGAAGAACGTTCATCACCTATGTACAGTTGAAATTCAGAAAGAAATATATTAATCCCCGCTAAATCAAAATCCCCGAAATGTAGATAATGGTTAGGAATAGACATAAGCCACTTCCTCAAGTCTACTGATTGTGGATATCGAGAAACAAAAAGCACTCTTGTTGGCAATCTACGTGTTTTAAGGTAAGTCTCAAAAAACGATCTTTGTTGGCGTATCAGTCTGAAGTTTTCCATATTTTCGATACCGATGACTATCACATCCTCCGGAATTGAGAAATGATTCCATTCTGTAACGAAAAAGAAATATCCTTCCTGGGGATTAACCACAAATGGTTCGCCATTCAACCGGCACTCAATAGATTCATAACTATTCACTGGAAATCCCGGGCACGAACGAAATATTGCAAGTTTTGAGTTACCTGTTTCCGCAGCCATAGAAGCACGGGAATCTGATACTCCAACTTCCAACATACGATAGTTCTCGTCTTTATCAATAAGATAACGTTTTAGAGCATTGATGTCACGGGCACGATATGATTTTCTAGAACCACGCGAATTAACTAATAACAGACCTTCAGCCAACAGTTCTTCTATGAATTTATTATTTATCCTCGAATCGGCGACTTGCTCGCCTGCCATCAAAGCTTTTATTGATGCACTTATTGCCATATATTACAATTAGTTAGTTCGTTTCAACAACTTTTCTACTCTTGTCTTCACCCCATGTTTACTCAACATATAAGTATAGCGGTAATCATATGGATTATATGACGTCGGAGAGCTATTGATTAGATAAATATTACGTGAATTTGCAAACTGCAAAATTCCTTTGATGTTATTGGGATGTAATCGTCCTATTTCATCCATCATACAATGCACAATGAAGTCTCCACTCTTCTTTGCCACCTTCTTTTTGAAGACATTAATAAGCATGATATTCACCATTGCTTTCACCAAAATATCTGTGCCATCCGATCCCACATTGTTTATTCGTTCTACCCAGTTGGTATCGTTGTCGTTTTCTTTAACACGGAATTGCAGGCGGAAAGCATCGCTTAGCGAAACCGTTGGACGATTTGGCTCGTTCTGTAACTGATGAGAGAGACTTTTTAGAAAGTCTACCACCTTGCGGTTCACCTCATCACGATTGTCTCCCGAAAATAAATTAAGCTCACCAATAGAGAACTCATTCTCAACAGTGTAATCGTGAATAGACATGAGCAACTGCATAAGTTTATCGGATGACTCATTAGCCCTGAGTTCGATGCTTTTGATAACTCCAGCAAAGTTCTTCTCCACGAAGTCACGGTTGATGTCAAGTATCACACCATCAACATCCGAACGGCGTTTCATCAACGCCCCAATTTCTGTTGAAATGCGTCCCAAGATGTCCTTATAGTGTTCACTTGTACGCCGGCGGAACTCTTCGATCTTGTTGTTGTCCATGAAATCTTGCAGGTCAACAGCAATCTGCAAATAGTCATTATCCGTTACAGGCATAGTGTTAAAATGGAAAGCATTCTGCGGTTTGAAATTGCGATTGAAGTTTACGACCATATCTTTTAATTTGTCTATCGACTCACGTTTCTGATTTACAGTACCACGAAGTTGAGACAAAAGCTTCTGGCAATCCAAATTCGTTGTTATGGATTTATCATCAGAAAGGTAAGTATCAGGCAAAAGATGTTCATTCTCCACAACTTGATGATACAGATTTAACCCATCTCGTCTGTGTGTGAGATTCTTGAGCACCGTCTTTTGACGTTCTTCTAATTCATCTCTTTTCTTCTCTATCCGAACCCTCTTATCTTCATAACGTTGACGCATCATTGCGATTTGTTGTTCTATGCCCTTTATGGCCTTCTTAATCTCAGGTTCCTTGGCAAAAAGATTTTGTGTAGCATCGCGATAACGAATCACAACAGAGCGCTCATTTTCAATCCTATCCAATAACACCTTCAAACCCTCTAACGCTTTTCGATATTGCTCGAGCAGATTAACATCAACACCTTTTCCTGCCAATTCTGCCTTCTGTTGTTCATCAAGTTGAGTTTTCTGTAAAGCAAACTCCTGATTTCGAGCAGAAGTCTCCGATGCCTGGAATTCTTTGAATACACGTAGTTCATCATCGAGCGCTTTTGAAGATTTGTTGAAGACTGAATCAAGGTCTTTGAGTTCTTTTTTATTCTTAGCCTCTTTCTGCTCACGTATCTCTTTCTCTGCTTGCACTTTCAGAAGTGCTTCGTTGAATGTGCGTTCGCGGGTTTCTTTTTCTTTTGTCACGATTTCTTGCTCATCCATCTCCAACTTATGTCGCTGGTTTAGCAGGTTCTGTCGCTTGATAGGAATCTGGTCTTCCACCACATCTAACAACGTAGCTTGCTGACGAAGCGGATTGAGCTGTGTACCATATTTCTTTCTCAGCCTTGAGATCTCATCTTGAAGAGTTATAGGCAATTGGTCAAGTTGACAATTTATTTGTTGCACTTGCTCCTCCAAAGTCTTCTTCTCTGCTCTATATTCATCAGGCGTGCGATACACGAAGGCAATGTTGTCCAAGTTCAGCTTTATGCCAAACATGCTATTAGATGTAGCATCCAACCGAGGTTCAAGTCCTTGAGCATAAAGAATCCTTTCTTCATCTACAATCTTGCCTATAGTGTCTTCCCATCCTTCTGCATTCTTACAAAGCCATTGGTAAAGAGACCCATCCAAATGGGCAAGCAAGTCATCGATTTTTGCAATTTGCTCACGATACTGCGTACGACTTCTCTCCATACGCTCTTGCTCACACTGAAACTGTTGTTTCAGTTCAGCCTCTTGCATCTCATATTCGGCAGTAATTTGAGTAATCTGACTTTTGATTGCTATCTGTTGAGCCGCATTCTCCCTCACTATTACATCCAACTGCTGCAACTGTTCAATCACACACTTGATATCATCAGCCATAGGATGCCATTGCCGGAGTTCTTTTAATGCACTGTCCGCTTTGTGCTGTTCTTTCTGCAATATTTCTAGGCGTTCGTCTGACTCATGTCTCCAACTATTGAAAGCTTCCATCAGTTGATTTCTGCCTTTCGTACGCTCATCTTCAAGACGCTTACGTTCTATCTGTAAAGCGGCCTGCTTCTGATAGTACATCTCTTTCTGTGCATTCAAGAAAGTCTGACGGGCATTCTCCAGTTTTCCTCTGGCTATATTGTATTTTTCTTCTATCGAGGCATGCGTTTTCAAAAGGTCGTCTAAGAGCATTTGCTTATCTGCAACATCCTGTTTAATGGAATCTTCGCGACCAGCAAGACTAAGTTTATCCTGAATGCCAATCGCATCAAAATCTTTTCTTGCCTGTGCAATCTCATCCAGTTTACTCTTCTTAGCTCCAAGTTTCTGATTGAGCGAGTCTTTTTCTTTATCATATTCAGAAGTCAGTTCCCTTTCACGTTGGCGTTCCTTTTCGATGTTCGTCTTTATATCTGTAGCCTCAGCTTCCAAAAGCGGAATCTGTTGTTCACTATCTGCTACTGCATAATTCAGCATACGCCATATATCCTGCAACTGCTGGTCGAGTGCTACAATTTTTCGCCCTTGCTCTGCAATCTTCAATGCCTGTTGGCGTACTGGATAATTGCCGTCTCTTGTCTGACGAAACCAACAGTCTATCTCATCATATTCTCGTTCGAAGTCTGTAACCAATCGCCGATATGTCTGTAAATCTATAGGCAGGTCTTCTTCCGCCATTGATTGTATGATTGTATTCTTTACAAAGTCTGCATCTAGTTTTGTATTTAAGAACACATTCTGAATACTTCGTGGAATGTTCTGGTAATGAACACTCTGTACCAATGCATAACGTGTATATTTATGATCATGGGTATTGCCGAAAATAATGTCCTTAAACATTACACCAGTATCTATCCTTGCAGAAACAGCAACATTTTTATCTATACGCTCGCGTATCTTTACCCAATCACTCAGCACATGTCTATCTTCATCAATGAGCCATTCACGCTGATAAGGCGCATCTATAAATCGCCAGGATGCGCGCCCCTGGTATCTACTAACCAAAATGGTGTAAGCTCCATTGTCACGCATCACCTCATAGAGGATATGCGAATTGGACTGACGGAAATAGAACTCATCAAATGACTTTTGTCCCTGCTGAATTCCCAAGCGATGCTTGTCTGCATTATAAAAGAACAACAGTGCTCTCAACACTGTGCTTTTACCCACGCCTTGAGTTCCTGTAAAATGCACATTACCATCTACAGAAATCTCTGCATACGGAATATTCGCACTATTTATAAATATTATCTTATTCAGGTATTTCATCTTCGTTGGCTATTTGAATCATGTTTACCAATTCCTCGGCATAGTGGAATGCCGAAGTAATCTTGTAGGTCTCATCTTGTTCGCTAATGCATTCAGCAAAGCCCATACCTTGCATCTCCTGAAGCAGCTTGTTCACTATCTCTAAATTAGAACCTACACCGTACTTCTTAAATAGATGACCGGCCTTCTCTTTCAGTTCAATATCCAGACTAATCTGTTCAACAAGATTACTCTTGCGAAACTGATAGCCTGCAGTAAACGACTGATTATAACACTTCAAGAAGTCCAAGTAATCGAGCCATTTGGAAAAGCTGTCCAGTTTTTGCTCAATAGATTGTTTTCCTTCACCAATACGTGAAAAATAAAAATAGCCATTGCCAGACTCCAACTGCAGACCGATTTCCTTGAAATAGTCAGCATAGTCATCAAGATTCTCCTCAATATCTTCACACATATGACGAATAGAGGTGTCTGTACTATCCACCGAAAGAAATTCTCCTCGGCTCAGTCGTTCGTATATTCTTTGAGTATTATTTCGCATAGATAACAGGATATTCAATGTTTTGATAAGTTCCATATTTACCAGTCATCCGACATTCATCTGGATGCAAAATGACCAATTGACAGAAAAGGGCAGTGTGGTCTTCAATATTACGCTTTGCCTTATAATCGTACCTCAAAATAAAATCAAAAAGATTATAGCTTGAAGCAGAGAATGCATTCCACACCTCCGTCGGATCTACATCCTTAAGCCTTTGAACATGTTCTTGCAAATCATCATCCGTCAGAGGCTCCGCCTCCGTCCGTGCTGTTTTCTGCATGCTGTTACGCTCGGCTATACGTCTTAGAATCTTTACCATTTGCTCGTTCTCTCTCAGCATATCCAAAGAGAGACGAATTTTGCTATATTGTCGGGATTCCATCCATAATGGATTATTATCCTCTAGCACTTTCACCAAATTGGTATCTGTCTTTATGAGAAGTTGGTCCTGCAGGTATTTAAGTTTTCGTATCTTCTTATAAAGTAAGTTATGTTGGTCAATCTGATTGATATAGACAATTATCTGTCTGTCTATCTCCATCAGTGCATGATAAGCCTCCACGAAATCGTGCTTCACGTCACTGCATGTCTTTGCCATGTGAGGATCGTTTGCCATTAGGAAGAACGCATGCTCATTATCCATCAACTTCTCACATTCGCGTATCATTGAGCGAATGCTATGGCCCTTCTCATCCAGGTTTTGCAATTTCTTCTTTTTGATGATATAGTTGGGTTCTTGCTTGTAAGCGTTATCCATATTACGCTTCAAGTCTACTACATTTCTTAGTGTCCTGAACCCTGTCTTTTTTAATAACTGCCGCACACTATCTTGATAACTGGCTTTTCGATTAATATTTGTTTCCTGGAGATAATAACCTATATACTCTTTCAAAGTATTAATGCACTCCTGAACACTCAGCACACTAATTTCCTCATTAACATTCAACACCTCCTCAAAGAAATTCAGGTAATCACTTTCAATCTCAACAGTATTTCCTGTTTCTACTAGTACCCCATAGTCAATCAACTTCCTAAGTCTTGCTTCATTACCTCCAACTATATCTATAGCAACTCCTAACGGAAACTTCATGAGTTTTCGTTTCTCAAACATCTCACCCAGTAAACTTTGTTCTCGAGAGAGTGTTTTTGTAAGTTCTTCAATACTCCTAAAATGAGTTAAGACATCCATACTCTAAAATTCAGAAATAGGTACTACATCTATCTTATAACCATCTTTTTCAATCGTACGCTTATCATTATTAGTGACGATTACAAGGTTGTCGCATTTTAATTCTCCAGCACATTCAACTATACTATCCACTTCACGCTTCTCTGTTTTTGGATTGCCCATATCATAACATACTTGTACCAAGCGTTCTATATACGCTCCTTTGCGAAGAACGAAATCAACTTCCTTATCGTTTCGTGAACGATAATAGAACATTGTTCTTTCTACATCATAGCCTCGGCGTACAAGTTCTATGAACACCTGATTTTCAAGCAAACGCCCTAAATTATCACTCAAAGAAAATGCCTTAGATGCAACAAATCCATTGTCAACCACATACACTTTTCTTGGTGCCTTCTTCATCAACTTGAGTTTATTGTTGTAGCGTGATAAATAATAGAAAAGGTATGGCTCATGCAAGTAATCCATATACTTTTTGGTCGTATTGACACTGGAGAACCCAAGTTCCGTAGTCAAGTCATTTGCACTAACCGGATTACAGAAGTTAGACACAAGATACATGGCTAAATTATTCAAATCGGTCACATTGCGGACATTATGACGTTTGGCCACATCTTTCCAAATAATAGAATCAAACAAGGTATCAAGATAACTACGAGTCAATTGACGTGAAGCTACCACTTCAGGGTAACCGCCATTCCTAAGATAATCATCTGTCAATACGAATAAATTCGTTATATCTTCCGGTTTCAGCATGTGAAGGTCCAATTTGTTCCAGTCGAAAAACTCCTCAAGACTAAATGGCAACATTTCCACTTGAAGATATTTTCCAGTTAGAACTGTAGCCATTTCACTGCTTAGCATTCTAGCATTACTACCAGTTATTACAAGATTCTTTCCCAATCTATAGAGTTCACTAACCCATAGGTCCCACCCATCCAGGTTCTGTACTTCATCTAACAAAATATATTCATAACCCGGATAGACATCATCCAGCATTCGCATAACGAGGTTGGCATCCCATGCTTCCAACAACGAGTAATTATCAAAATTCAAGTAGGCAAAATTCTTGTCTCTGAGCATCAATAATGCTTGAGTAGATTTACCAACTCGTCTAGGACCTGTTATTAGCTTTATCAGACTACTGTTTAACAACAAATCTGTATCCTGATTACTTCTACGTATTAAATAAGGGCGTGACATCAGTTCATCACGTTCTTTACGCTGATTTAGAATGATTGTTTTCATCTTATATCTTGTTATTCATATGCAATATTACTATTTTTTCTTCAATTTACAAAGCGTATTGCACAAAAAACATGCTATTTTATGCAATACAAAGTAATTATTGCACAAAAAAACTAACTCTATAATATGAGAATTTCACCATTTTTAGAATAACAAAACACCAATAACTACCCCCAAACAAATCTATATGAATTAAACAGGTATCATACTGCGTAGGAAAATAAATAAAATACATGTGACAAGAGATGTAAAACAGGTCTTTTAGTTGCCGCATATTCTGGCACACGTGTGCCAAAAATCATGAAATGTGTAGCAAACCATAATCATATTTATTGATATATAGAATTTTATAAAATTCTTCTTTGTGGCATTAATAATTTCCCGTAATATTGCATCGGAAAATAAATTATTTTCATTGGGAAAGAGGGGAACACTCCCCCAAAAAGAGGGGGGGGCGCAAGGCTCCCAAAACGTCTCAACCAAGCCTCCCGGCAAAGCCCCCGAACCCCTCCTCCACCTACCGACTCCCAGCCACTCCCTCAAACCCCAATATCGAAAAACCTCCTACAATTTTGTTTTTTCACTCCGTTTGCATTATATTTGCAGTTGCGAAACCGCCATTTCGGAAATGGACATTTCGCAACTAAAATAGAAATGTATGAGATTTTTTGATAGAACAGAGGAGATTGCATCACTCAAAGAGATTCTTGAACTCTCAAAGAGTAATGCTCAGTTTACAGTTGTGACAGGTCGTCGTCGCATCGGTAAGACATCGCTTGTGTGGAAGGCATACGAAGATGAGCCGATTCTCTATTTCTTTGTTGCACGCAAGGCTGAGAGTGACTTGTGCACGGATTATATCCAAGAAATTGAGAATAAGTTAGGTATTCCTACAATGGGGCGCGCGGAGCGATTTCCTGAGATTTTCGAATACCTGATGAAACTATCTATCGAGCGTCCATTCACACTGTTTATTGATGAATTCCAAGAATTCTTCAAGGTAAACAAGTCGGTATATAGTGATATGCAACGCATCTGGGATATGTATCACACTAAGGCTCATATCAACCTTATTGTGTGTGGTTCTATCTACTCGATGATGACTAAAATTTTTAAGGACAAGAAGGAGCCGTTGTACAATCGCCAAACTCGTTTTATGTCAATTAAGCCGTTCACTCCTGCTGTCATGAAGGAGATAATGGCGGAATATAATACCGCATACACAACCGAGGATTTGTTAGCTTTATACTCGTTTACAGGTGGCGTTGCAAAATATATTCAACTGCTTGTTGATGCTGGAGCTACAACCAAAACAAAGATGCTTAATCATATCATCAAGGCAGACTCTGTATTCTTGGGCGAGGGCAAGGCTATACTTATCGAGGAGTTTGGCAAGGACTATGGAGTCTATTTCTCTATTCTTTCGGCCATTGCTCGTGGCAAGACACTACGCTCGGAGATTGAGCAGATTGTCGGCAGGGAGATTGGTGGCTACCTTACAAAATTGGAGAAGGAGTATGAAATAATTACCAAATACCAACCTATATTCGAGAAGAGTTCAACAAAGAATGTTCGCTATACGATTGAGGATAACTTCTTCTCCTTCTGGTTCCGCTTCATCTACAAGTATAACTATATGCTTGAAATTGAGAACTACGATGCTGTAAAGACTATCATCAACCGCGACTACGAGACTTTCAGCGGCAAGATGCTCGAACGGTACTTCAAGCGTGTACTTATGGAGAGCAAAGCGTTTACACGCATCGGCAGTTGGTGGGACCGAAAGGGTGAGAATGAGATTGATATTGTAGCCGAGAACGAATTAAACGACGAAGCTGTATTCATCGAAGTAAAGAGAAAAGAGGAAAACTTCGATGCTATCGCTCTTAATGAGAAAATGAATATATTTACTCGCGCCACAGGCAAGTTTAAGGGCTACACAGTCTCGCAAAAAGGCTTGTCTATGACCGATATGTAACAATATATCAGATGAAAATCTCCCTCTAAATCTGCCCACAAACCCCATCACTCGAAAAACCTCATATACCATAAAACTCGGAATATACGAAACCGCAAGATTGCAGTATTCAAACAAAAACTATTATTTTGCCGAAAGAGCTATCAGCAAAAGATATTGATGAATATCAATAAATAATTGACTGTAAGTAACAAAAAATCTTATATTTAATATATTGTATGAAATCTCAGTTAATAACAAATTATACAGACACCCAATATTGTCCTAAATAATTTTTAGGCATAACCTATTACACAAAGTAGCAATAC
>CAYWXG010000022.1:0-38894 GCA_964462445.1 uncultured Barnesiella sp.
CGCGAAGATACCTGCCATTGCAAGCATACTTCTGAATAGATGCTTAACTTTCATTTTGTAATATATTATTTGATTTGTTTGTTATCTATGATTTGTTTTATTCGATTACTTTGTTGTTTTCGGGGGAGGTGAACACATTTGCTATGTCAATGGTATATGAGCTGGTTCCGGTGAGTAATCCTCCTACGATATTAGTGCGGTAGTTACTTTCAAATGGGATGTTTAAGAACTCGATATTTTCACGAATCGCATTGCCGTCTTGATCGTTGACGGTAAAAGTTAAATTGAGGTTTTCCTTACCTGCGTCGGGCAATATGAAGCAAGTGGCAATTTGCTTATAAGTGACACTTCCGGCAGTAAGGTCATTGCCGGTAGCAGTCAAAGAGTAGTTGATAGTTGACTCGTTGCCTACAGCTTTCCCGGCGAGTGCGTTGAAAGCTGTTTTGGTGTAGACAGTGACTGCGGTTGAAGTAGGGGTTATATCGAAATTGTCGCGAAGTGCGTTCCATTCCTCGTTGGTGATACCGATATTGAGTTGAGCGAAAGGACGCACGAGAGTAACCTCCTTAGAAGCGGAAGAGGAAATGGTGACTTCAACGCTTTGAGTGAAAGCATCGAAATCGCTTTCGGGGGTAGTTGCCGAAGTGTTGCGAGTAATGGATTTGAGGTCGGCAACATTGTAGCAGTCGTTCTTCATCGCCCAGAACACAACATCGTAGGTGCGACCCTTGATCAAAGTCGGTGCGTAGATGATATCTTGACCATCGACGATGTCGACAACTTTGCGAAGGAGCGGCAATTCGACACCATCTTCAAAAACGGCGCATACCACCTTGTTGACCACCATCGAGCCATTATCAGAAGCGCGAGAAGCAACGTCGGCAGGAATTTCAGCCTTGAAACTCATTTCAACACTTTCATTGCCCAAAATCTCCTCCTCTTGAGAGCAAGAAGCGAAGAGCATCGGCAACGCTATCAGTATGTAGATTAATTTCTTCATTATATTTTATTGATTAGTAATTTTTAGGCTATTTTAGAATATCTGAGTATTGTCTATATAAACCTTCCCTTGGCTATCCAGAATAGGGACAGCGTAACATTGCCCCACTAATGGATAGTAAGTATAAGTAACCGTCGGCCACCAACCTTCCCATGTGGTTTTAGTGACTACGTGTTGATCAAAAGAGGCAGCTTTCCCATTGCTTGCGTTGGTAAAGTATTTGTCCCTAAAATTTTGCAATTATTGATTTTTACAGAACCGGCTTCCTGAGTTCTGATGTCACCAATAAATGGGGCAACACTTCGATCCCACAAAGTTGCACTATAGGTAACACAATTGAAATTATTATCTGATACTGTACAATTAGAGATTTCATTGACAGTTGAAGCGTCAAGCATTGTTATATATCCAATTAATCCCCCTATTTCACCATTAGCTTTGAACCCGTCGCTTACTATCTTAGAATCATAGTTTTCGATGTCGTAATTTGTTACGGAGCTATTGGTGCACGTGATTTTACTGAAAATTCCGCCACATAATCCACCCATCTTGCATACTCCATATAAGTATCCATTCTTAACGTGGACATTATTGATAGTCGTTGCTTCATACGCAAATCCACGTAATGTCCCAACATAAGCATTACCTTCTGACGCGTCGTGCGTTACTCGAATATCCGCGCCGTCAAAGGTGACATTCTCGAATGTTGAAGCGCAACTTTCACTTTTTACAAACCCCCCATAATAATTGTCTCTAATGGAAATGTTATAGATAGTCTTTCCATTTCCGTCAAGTTTGGTTAATGTGCTTAACGACTTGAAGATATGATTACGAGTTCCATCTTTAGATGCGCCATCCAAATCATATTCCATACACACATTTTCCATCAATTTGATGCTTCCTGCAGCTGCTCCTTGCAATGATGCCAAGTCGAAAGCGGAGTAGATGAGTTTTGTAGAGCCGTCGGTGAGCGGGGTGATTTTGGTTGTTCCGTCCCAACAGGGGATAAATCGGACTCCGCCAAGCATCACCGTGCCACGATAACATTCCTCCTTGCCAAGCCAACCATCATATTTTGAATAATCGTTGGCTGCGAGCCATGCACCTTCATTACCCTCGCGGTAGGGTGATACGAAATCATTGGCTTGAGCTGCGGTGGCAGAGAGTGTAAGGGTGCAATTGCTGTTGAATGTCAAATGTTCGTTGGGGTCATATCCGCGAAGCAATCCCACGAAATGACCGGTGGCAGATTCACCGAGGACGTTGGTTTTGCAGTTGGCTTTGAGTGTGATGGCTTCAGAGCCTTTGAATTCCAATGATTTTATCGGTTCACCACCGGCTACCGGTTGTAATTTGAAAGTGGCCTCGATAGTAGCGAAATCCGAGGCGGGAGCAAAGAGGTAGTTGCTTGTAAGGTAGTAATAATCCACACCGTCGACTGTCAGTGTTTCCTGAGTGAAATCGGCGAAGTTGAAAGTCACATCGTCGGCGGGGTCGGAGAGCGACGCTGTGGTAATCGTGCCGTTGAGAGGGTTGAACGAAGAGGGAATATTGGCAAAAGTGATTTCTGCGCGATGCACTCCGCTTTCGGGGCGGGTGGCTTTGTCGGCGAAATTGAGTTGCGCAAAGGGTCGTGATAATACAACAGGGCGGTTCTCCACTTTAGATACTCCTACAGTCACTTTATCCACGTAGTAGAAAGCGTCGAGTTCTTCCATTTTGTTGAAACCGCCGGAGGTGTAATCATCGTAGTTGACTGTGATATCGCCGTTGTCGGTTAGAACGTAGGCGGTATTGGCGGAATTCTGTGCCCAGAACAACACTTGGTAGGTGCGTCCCTCGATTAACGTGATGCTAACGCCGTTTTTCGCCTCAGCCCAAGTTTTATTCAACGAGAAGCGGCACGAGCCGTTTTCATACACTCCTATAATGACTTGGTCGATGCCCTCGGCCTCACCGATAGCACGCGACTGCGGCTCCGAATTCAAAGAGGGGAGGAATGTGACGTCGACGCTTTCACCGTCGATGTCGGCGATGAAGTCATCTTCGTTGCAGCCGACCGCAATCGTTGCGATTAGCGCGAGGAGTAGATATTGTATGTGTCGATATATATTCATTATTCTATTACAATATTATTGTCGGGCCAGCCGAAATCGGGATTAATAGTCAATCCCCCCGAAGCTTTATGAATGAGGAAAGAACCGATCAACACGGAGTGGCGGTTGCGCAATAGCGGTATTTTTATGATTTCGGAAAGAGCGATTTGTCGACCATCGTTGTCGTAGAACCCGACTTGTATTCTCATATCCCCGTTATTACCATTGATGAGCACGTAGTCAAAACCAAGAGATGCCTCGTTGGAGCCCACTATATTCAGCTTGGATTCAAATTTCATATTCTCTGCTGCGTCGATTGGTTTGTCGGAGAATATGTTGAAAGTGTTGGGGAGGTGGCTGATGTAATTAACCACAACTGTATAGTTGTCGGTGTTGACACGCGAGGGTGGCAATTCGCCACGTGAAGCTGCGAGCATCTCTTGATATTCAATTTCCTTTTCGTAGAACTCTTGCAGGTCGTTGGAGATAAGCTCGAATTTGGCGAGCGGTCGTTGCATGGTGATGTCGAGAGTCGCGGGTTCGTGTTCCACGACACTTGACTCCAACGTGATGAATCCGGAGCCGCGGAATGCGTCGCGGTAGTCGTTGCTACCGATGTAGTCGCCGTTGAGTGTGATTTCGGAGAAATTGGTGGGGTTGTAGTGCCAATCATCGTTGGTCGACTGTATTATGTCGGACCACACCATTATGTCATAGTTGCCGGCGGGAAGTTCCAGTATCTCTTCGAAGTCGTAACAATCGAGAATGTCCTGTGAGAAGATAAACTCTTTGGTATAGTATTCGTAGTTGCGCCCTGATTTAGACACAGGGTAAGCACGCACCACATATCTGATTTGACCGTAGTTGCGAATATTATCGTAGATAGGACCGGAGCCTTGTTCGATGACGTTGGAGCCTTCCACCGCATGGCTCCATTTGAGCATCTCGGTTTCGAAGTTGAGACGCAATCGGAACGCCACATTTTCGGGTGTGCCGGGGAATTCATGCACGTCGCAACTTGCGATTGAGATTGAGAGCATGATACCAAGCAATATTTTGCTGATAATGCTTTTCATCGTTTGCCCCCTTTCTTGTTAAGGTCGAAAGAGTAAGTGAAAGTCACGGCAGCATTATCCAATCCCCAATAAGTCTTTTTCACCGTTTCTATCATGAGCCCGGCGGAGGTGTTGGGGGTGTTGTAGAATTTATCGTAGTGCAAGTGATATACACCCGCGCCGAGAGTAAACTCAATGTGCCAGCGATTGTCGCTTGTAATAGGTTTTCGATAACCGATGCTGATACCGCCACCGAGAGCGGGGGATTTGCCGTCGTGGTCCTGATAGCGTATGTCTCCGTCGATAGCGAGGTTGTAGTAAGCCATACCGAAGTGTGCGCCACCAAACCATCCCTCGTTGTCTTCATTCAGCCAGTATCTTACTTCAGGTTGAAGAGCGAAAGTGCGGAATTTGATTGTCGAGGTGAAATAGTTGAGGGCCGAAAAGTAAACGGGAAGCGTGAACGACCAATGTTCTGCCAAGTCGATTTCGGCAGCAATGTTGGAAATAGCCAATGCCCATCCCAGGGTATTAGTTTTCAGATGCAATTTGCGAGTCCAAGATTCGTCGATGACAACGGTGTCGGGCGCTGCCACTACAACAGTGTCGACCACCTCTTCCACTTCGATAACTTCTTCAACAACTTCGACGGGAGCCGGTTCTTCAATCGGTTTGGGTTCCTGCTTATAAGTAATAAAGACCACGCAGGCGTTACGCATGCGCGAGAAGTACAAGTTATTGAGCTGTTGCCACGGTTTGCCATCGTCGAGGGCTTGAAGTTGGATGACACGATGGTCGATGTGGCGGTTGCCGGGGTAGTCGATGAGTCGAGCCTCTTGGTCGATGATGTCGAGGATAGCTTGTTTCTGCTCGATGTCGGAATTAACGACAAATTCGCGAAGAGAGTCCCATGGAATATGTTCGTCATCGCGAGTGATAATCTCTTCGGGAATGTCGACTTCACTACGTACTAAATTTTCAAGAGCTTCCAGACGTTTGTGGGCGAGATTGCGGTTGAGTTGGTGGCTGCCTTCGGGAGAAGCAGAGCCGCAGAACGACACTTCAAGCATCGTCGTGGTAGAATCATTCTCTACCTCACGTAGAAAATTGATTATTTGATTTAATCTTGCCGAGTTGTCGCTTAAGTTTCTTTCGATGATAGCGCTATTCACACGAAAGTCCACACTAATCTCGGTGTGTATTTCCTGTGAATGTGCTCCAACGACGACTAAGAGCAAGACAGTCAGGGTGATATATACGTGTTTTAAATGCATGTTTCGATTAAAATATCAACTTTTTTACTCCTATAGGAAGACTAAAATAATAGACATCTCTTTGTAAGAGACGTTTAATTATGCGCAAAGATATAAATTATTTTGCTATTAACAATAAAAAAACGCCGTATTTTTATCCTAATAAATGCGATATTTATGTAATATCTCTTTGTAAGAGACGATATTACAATGCAAAAATAATTATTTATTTATAAAAAATACCATTATTCAGCAACTTTTTTTCTCGCAACCAAGAATATTTCATTCTTTCTTTATTTTTTCAAAAAAATATTTTTTCATCTAAAAAGAATCCGATGTGATATCTGTATCTTTTTGGTCGACAGCTAATTAACCATCAAAAGAACGTCTCTTACAAAGAGATGTTTTTTTATGCTCACGATAAAAATAACGCGGATTTAGGTAGTAGTCTTGATTTCGTGTTTTAATGAGCTTTTTCTCTAAAATTTCGAGTTGGTATTTTACAAAAAAATCGTTGCCGTATTGGGCAATTGCTTTGATTGATTGCGTATTGGTGTTTGCATCAATGTTGTTTGTCTATACACTTAGCAGTGGATTAATGGCAACGGTGTCGGTGCTCCAACCATTAAGTCTCACGATATTATTATATGTATTGTGTTATGTGGTTGGTTTCCGTGTATTTCATACTTATGCCGGGGTATTCCGATACTCTTCGTTTGTCGACCTGTTGCGAGTGGCGCGAGCCATAGCTTTGGCATTGGTTTTGTCGTTGGGATTACGCCTATTGCTCAATGGATATGATGAATTCTTTATTTTTATAAGGTGGCGAGTGCTGCTTATCTCATCGGCATTGTCGATGCTATTGATGTGGGGGATGCGCGTATTTGTAAAATTCCTTCACGATAATACTTTTGCGCGTCGAAATGCGGAGAAAGTATTTATATATGGTGTTAAAGATGGCGGAATTGCGATAGCTAAAAGTCTCGGCAGTCAAGACTCTTCAAAATATGTATTGACAGGCTTTGTGAGTGACGAGCCGGAAATGTTTGGCAGAATACTCATGGGTGTTCCTGTCTATGCCAACAATGAGAATCTCATTGAATTGATGAAGCGCAAAGGGGCTACGCGATTGCTTGTTTCGCCGCTTCGCACCGAGAATCTGCGCCGGAATAAACGAATGATAAATGAGCTTATCGAAGCCGGAATTAAAATATTGATTTATAATCAACTTCAGGAGTGGGACGGTAAGAGTGATATTCATGCTCAGCAGTTACGTGAGGTAGAAATCGAAGACTTGCTCCCGCGTGAAGAGATTGATATTGATATCGATGCTACGTGTCGTCAACTCTCCGGGAAATGTATCCTTATCACCGGTGCTGCGGGATCGATAGGAAGCGAGATAGTGCGCCAAGTATCGATTTATTCACCCTCTAAACTGGTGTTAATCGACCAATCCGAGACACCGCTTCACGATGTGCGTAGATTTATGGCACGCGACTATCCTGATGTAGAATCGCTTACCATTGTTGCCGACATTACGCATAAAATGCGTATGGAAGAGCTATTTGCCCGATATCGCCCGAATTATGTGTTTCATGCAGCGGCCTATAAACATGTGCCAATGATGGAGGATAATCCCGGCGAGGCTATCAGAAACAACGTGGAGGGTACGCGTATCATTGCTGACCTCGCGGTGAAGTATGGCGCAGAGAAGTTTGTTATGGTCAGCACTGATAAAGCTGTTAATCCTACCAATGTGATGGGCTGCTCGAAACGTATTTGTGAGATTTATGTGCAGTCGCTTGATATTGCTATTAAAGCCGGCAAGGTGAATGGAGTGACACGTTTTGTTACCACTCGTTTTGGCAACGTGTTGGGGTCAAACGGGTCGGTAATTCCGATTTTCAAAGAGCAGATAAAGCGTGGCGAACCAATCACAGTCACTCACCCCGATATATTCCGCTATTTTATGCTTATTCCGGAGGCATGTAAGCTTGTGCTTGAGGCCGGAACGATAAGTCAAGGTGGAGAAATTTTCGTGTTTGATATGGGTGAGCCGGTTAAAATTGTAGACTTAGCCAAGCAGATGATAAAATTGAGTGGTGCTGATGTGAAAATTGAGTTCACCGGCTTGCGCGATGGGGAGAAACTATATGAGGAAGTGCTCAATGAGAAGGAAATTTCCCTCCCGACAGTGCATCCGAAAATCATGATAGCCAAAGTGCGCGAATATGACTATGAGTCGATTGTGGGAGTTTACGATGAATTATATCAATCGTCGCTGACAGAGGATAATATGTCGATAGTGAAGCGCATGAAGCAACTTGTGCCGGAATTTAAGAGTCAGCACTCAGTCTACGAAGTTCTCGATAAAGAGTAGGCTTTTGCCCCTTTCCAAAGTTTTTGTGGTTAATAGTCGGAGAAGAGGTTGGGCTTTATGACGATACCCACACGAAGTTGTGAGTGAAATTTGTTGTAGTCGAGCAATCCTTCCCCATATCCGTTGTAATATTGCATGAACAGATATTGGTTATGGCTCTTGTTGAATTTCCACGCCAACTCGAATATAGTATTATAATTGAGGTTCCAACCACGGCGTTTCACTAAAACAACAGAAGCGTGCCATCGCTTGTTGGTAGAGATATAGGAGGTGCCGACTTGATAGATACCGCAGTAGTCAAGGATGTCCTTATTGTTTTCACCATCGATAATAGGAATCCAAACTTTGCCATGAACGCTAAGATTGTTGTCGATGATTATATTAGCTCCAAGGGTTATTTTGTTCCATGAGCGGGAGTTGATGCTGTCGCGACCGTTGCTTTCATGTTCCAACTGCAATGACAACTTTCCGATATATCGGTTTTTCACAAAAAGAGGTTTGCAAAGACCGATACCGGGGTTGAAGTTGAGGTCGGTCATTGGAAGAGACTCTTCAAGTACGTTCCAAAACACTTTTTGGGTGTAGAAAAGATACAGATAAGTATTTCCCGGGAGAGTGCTTTTTGTCAATTTCTGCGAAATAGAGACTTGGAATTTGGCATTAGTGTTTTCTCGAGTTATTTTTTCTCCGATTGGAGGCCCGAAGATGAAATAATTGTCCTTGTATAGTGTGAAATAAGGGCCTTTGTCAAATTCACGACGCACGGAGTCGGTGTTGATATATTCGTGTCCGACAGATACAATTTGAGCGCTGACATCGACCGATGCCACGATTATGGATAGTATAAATAATAGTAATGGTGAGGCTAAATTTTTCATCACTGCAAAGTTAGCCATCAAATTATATATGCGCAACCAACTTTAAAGTAATTTGTAGCCTATTAGTAGAAATTTTTGTTTAAATTTGCGACATGAAGGTATTTAATGCGATAAAAAAGAGTGGAATGATGCTCGCGGTGGCCGTTAGCGGACTACTGATGACAGTATCATGTGGAGGGAAGAAACCCTATAAAATTGATGGAACTGTGGAGGGCTTGGGAACGCAAAATCTGACAGTATTCTACCATGACGGCACTGCGTTAAGAGAACTGTCGACCAACGCAGTGAATTCGGTATTTCACATTGAAGGAATGGCTGAAGTCCCGGTTGTTGTTGAGGTTTACAACAATCAAAAACGTCGCATCGGTTGCGTCGTGGCTGAAAATGGAGATGAGATTAATGTGAAGTTTAAAGCCGACGACCCTCTATTTATGGAAGCAGAAGGGAATGAAACTTCAGAATTATTGGGAGAGTTTCTGAAGAAAAATTCCAAGTCGCTCAATGGAGCAATCGAAAAGCAGATAATGGTGGAGCCTGCAGCCGAATTGTCGGTGGTCTTAGCGGGCTATTATTATAATATTGGAGAGGATGTGGTGCGAGCCGATTCTATTTTGTCGCTTTTTGACTACGCGACTGTTACCAATACTCCGATATTGCGAAGCAAAGCAGAAACAGCATCGCGTTTGTTGGGAGGGGGGCAAACCGTGGTGCCACTCGAATTGTATTCAACCAATGATTCTATCGAGCGTTTTGAGCCGTCGACAAAGACCAATACGCTATATGTGTTCACCGATATTCACACTATGCCCGATTCGATATTGCATTTTGTCGATTCGTTAGCCCGTGATATAGAAGTGGCAATGATACGTCTGTCGGTCGACACATTCGGTTGGCACAAAGATGCTCGTAGATTTTCGAAAAAGGTGAAGCACTTTTGGGCACTCGGCGGAGCTGCCGATGCGCGATTAGAATGTTTTAATATCCCCTCCGCACCCTATTTTGTGGTTGCCGATACGATTGCGAATCAGATATATCGAGGCTCGACATTACCCGTGCTACCCCAATAATATAAAAGACAGAATCTGATACCATGCTTGCCAAAACTTATGCCGCCGCCCTTCAGGGGATTGATGCTATCACGGTCACAGTAGAAGTGGTAGTCGATAAAGGTATCGGCTACACAATAGTAGGATTACCCGATACTGCTGTAAAAGAGTCGGGAGAGCGCGTGCAGACCGCATTGGCGCAATCGGGGCAAGAATGGCCTCGACGTCACACAGTTGTCAATCTCTCACCGGCCGATGTGCGCAAAGAGGGTGCAGCCTACGACCTCCCTATAGCGATAGGGGTGCTTGCCGCCAATGAGCAACTGCCTGCCGATGCTTTGGGAGATTATGTCATGATAGGAGAGCTGTCGCTCGATGGTTCGGTGCTTCCCGTAAAAGGAGTTTTGCCGATGGCTATAATGGCTCGAAAGGCAGGATTTAAGGGCATGATAGTACCTCGCGCCAATGATACGGAGGCTGCGGTGGTCAACGATATAGATGTGTATGGCGTGGACAATCTGTCGCAGGTCGTCGACTTCTTTAAAGGAACGTGCCAACTGGAGTCTACGGTGGTCAATACGCGCGAAGAATTTGCCAAAGGGCAATTAATCACCGAGCTTGATTTCTCCGATGTCAGAGGTCAAGAGAATGTGAAACGCGCGTTTGAGGTGGCATGTGCCGGCGGACATAATATCTTGTTGGTAGGTCCTCCGGGGTCGGGGAAATCGATGATGGCAAAACGCTTGCCCTCGGTTATGCCCCCGTTGACGCTTGCAGAGGCGCTTGAAACCACCAAAATACATTCCGTGGCAGGGAAATTGAGCCGTGGGTCGATGTTGATGACTTCGCGCCCGTTCCGTTCCCCTCACCACACAATCTCGCCGGTGGCGCTCGTGGGTGGAGGTGCATCACCGATGCCCGGTGAAATTTCATTGGCCCACAATGGCGTGCTTTTCCTTGATGAGTTCCCGGAATTTAATCGGTCGGTGTTGGAGGTGATGCGTCAACCGCTCGAAGATCGCCACATCTCAATCAGCCGCGCACGTTATGCTATCGATTATCCGGCAGGATTTATGCTCGTTGCATCGATGAATCCTTGCCCATGTGGCTATTATAATCATCCCACAAAAGCATGCACTTGTGCTCCCGGAGCCGTGCAGAGGTATTTGGGCCGCATTTCGGGTCCGTTGCTCGACCGTATTGACATACAGGTGGAGATAATGCCGGTGCCGTTTGAGGAGTTGTCGTCGCAACAGAAAGGGGAAAGTTCGGAAGAAATACGCCGACGGGTGATAGAAGCCCGACATATCCAATCAGTGCGCTATGCTAAAACGCCCGGAGTGTTCTGCAATGCGCAGATGACCTCCAAAATGCTGCAAGAATATGCGCGTCCCGATAATGAAGGGCTTGAAATGTTGCGCTTGGCAATGGAACGCTTTGATATGTCGGCACGCGCCTACGACCGCATATTGAAAGTGGCACGAACAATTGCCGACCTCGATAAGAGTGCTACGGTCAAGAGTCACCATATTGCCGAAGCCATCAGCTATCGCAACCTCGATCGCTCAAACTGGGGAACCGCCACCCAAAAATTCATCTGATTAGACTGAAATTATCTCGCCTACCCTAATTATGGAAACAATGGCAAAGCAAATCCTAACTTTGGTCAGTAGTTTGTTTTTAATATCTTGTGGAGGAGGAGGCAGGCATATATCCCTTGAAGATAATTATGTAGGCGACTTTTCTGTCAATGAATTCATATTGCGCGATACCACATTCATTAAAACCTTAAGCAATCTTCCTGATATAATAGATGACACAACAATTCTTGGTATCGGTGAATTTATAGGATTTTCAAATGCGTCATCTTCGGAATATTTATTGTTAGCTTGTGAAAACGGAGGGTTCATGCATCAATATAATTATTTTTATCTGACTGATAGCATTCCTTCTGAATACAAAGATAAGATAGCAATTCTTCCGGACACCGCTTTCTGTACCACTTTAGGAGCATATATTGGCATCTCAGAAAAGGAGTTTAGTGACAAGTATAAAGAAATAGATTTCTCCATTTCACAAAAGTCAAGTAATAAAGTATATGAATATCAAGATACTATAGGGCTATATCAATGTATTTATATTTTTAATCAGGGGTATCTGAAACACATTGAATTTGGCTATGTGTGGTGAAAGAGAGCCACATAAATAATCTATATCAAATTATATCAAATTATATCAAATTATATCAAATTATATCAAATTATATCAAATTATATCATATGTTAATCGGTGGGGATATTTAGCTGATATATTAATTACATTTGTGAAAATAAATCTATTATTAACACATCTAAACTAATGTATTATGCAAAATTTATGGTCTTCAACAGTTAAGCAAATTATTTATGCTAACATTCTTCAACTTGCGTGTGGTGTTCTTGCCGGATTTTATTCCCTTGTAGCAGTAGCCAGTTTTGCGGCCGGTTCGGCGAGTGGTGTGGCATCCGGAGGCTTGATGTCTTTAATTTTTGACTTTGGAGCTATTGGCGGATTTATTTGGTACTTTGTGAAGGTTATAAAATTTTCTCAAATTCAGGGCGATGACCAAGACACGGCGGCAATTGACAAATTGAAAATTGCAATTTTAATATCACTTGTTGCTGCTGTTTTAGCATTAATTCCCGGGCTGGGTTGGTTGTTTGAACTCATAGGTGGTATTGCATCAGCAATAATGGCATTGCTTGCATTCTCAGATTATAGTCGTTCTAAAGCACTTCCAAAGAAAGGAGTTGATGGAGCCGGGTATCTTAAAATATATGCAATCATAGCTTTGGTAGGTGCAGCTTTGTCAATCATTCCCGTAATTGGCACTATTTTATCTTTGATTTGCTCAATTGTAGCAATTATATTTATGTTCATGGGTTGGAGTAAAGTTGCATCTTCTTGCCCTCAAAAATAATTAAAAGGCAAATAGGGGAAGACTAATTATAACCACTTGATTTTGTACAATTTGGTTGTAATGTAAATTCCTAATTATATCACTATAGTGTGTAGGGAGGGATGCTGAAAAGTGTCCCTCCCACTATTTTTTTTAGTATAAGAATGGTATACAAAAAAAGAATGAGAAACAAAATCAAAAAAATTGATTGTTGCTTCTCATTCTCCTCTCTCTCCGGCGGTATGGACGGGACTCGAACCCGCGACCCCCTGCGTGACAGGCAGGTATTCTAACCAGCTGAACTACCACACCGTATTTTAAAGTTCTTTTGCATCGGTAGGAAAGTGTTCCTTGCCGTTTGCGTTTGCAAAGGTAATACAGAATTATGAGTTGTGCAAATATTTTTGCAATTTTTTTTGAAAAATATTGGACCAGAATTTTGTTTTATATGCTCCGGCTCTATTAATCAGAGTATTATGCACTTATTCCCGCGAGTTGGTGAGTAGAGAAAATTGAAAAGAAAACTTAGGCGAATTTTCATTCAACGCCAAAAGTCGGGACTGTAGCAACCGAACAAGTAGGTATGGGGAAGATGAGAAATTGGTAGAGATTGTGCATTTTGTCAAATTACCGAACAAAATCGCGCCAAATTACCGAAAAGAATTTGAATTATGGCTCTAAATATCTGGAAAGCCTATCTTCCCCCGTTGGCTCAGGTTATTTCAATTTTGTGGGGTGGAGGCGCTCGCCGATGAGGGCGGGGGCATATCGGCGCAATATCAGACCGATGGCGATGCTGCCGAAGAGTGATGTCAGGAATAATGTCCAATGTAGTAGCGCGCTGTCCAATTCTATCCCTAAATGTATCAGGCTTTGGTGGACTGCAACTACAACAATTTGATGCCCGGCAAATATTGGTAATGAATTGCGTCCGATATAGGAGAGGAATGGCACTTTCCCAAGGTTGCAACACACGATTGTTATCCCGATTGTGGCGCCTAATGTGAGAAGTAATATCACGGGGATGTTGCCGACAAACAGATTGAAGCAGTAGCCGGTGTTGAATCCGAAATGCTTATATATAAAACAGCACCCCGCTACTGCGATTGCAGCAGGGAACCAGTGTTTTCCCTTCAGCACTTTTTGACCGAAGGGGTATTTGGGTAGCATATTTCCTATGTAGAAAAGAGGGAGCCATGTCATTGATGTGTCGAGGCTCATAGGTAGCACGGCAGTTTTGCTTAGCACACAGCCTCCTATGCCTATCACAAGCGAACCGATGCCCAATTGGAGGTCGTTGCGGGTGATTTTTTTCAATACTCCGAACAACAAATAGCACCAGAATATGCTTTCAAAAAACCATAATGAGGCGATATAGGGAATAGACATTCTGTCGGTTGACAGGATGTCAAATAGTTGAAAATTGAACGGCTGCCCCAGTAGCATACAGTTGCCGATGAAGTAGATAATAAATCCGGCGGCGAGATAAAAGAGGTAGGGGATGATGAGCCGCCGAAATTTATTTTTGATAAGAACCGGCAGTGATAACGTGTCATTGTATACGCAGCCGGCAGCAAGGTAGAATAGAGGCATTACGAATAATAGAGTGCTTCTCAATGCAGGTTCGGAAAATCCGGCATGAACCAATACAACAATGAGAACTCCTAATCCGCGTAGCGTGTCAAGTCCGGCAATACGTTTTTTAATCATGAATCAGACGAGGTTAGACTTATTACCATAGGGGGCTCATCTGGGATATGTCCGGAACGAATAGCCCATGCCTGTGGGTAAAGATTGTTGGCGCGATTGCCTAGATTTTTTACAAAACCCAAGGGGGAGTCATTGTAGGTGAGAAGGACAAAACCTTTCGGGGTGCCGTCGGGGAGAGTGATAGCTTGCCGAGAGAGATAATTTATGGCAGTAGCGTAGTCAACATCAATGCGAGGGAAATTGCAGTTGGCGATAGTGCTGAGTGCGAGTGCCTGCGAGGGGATTGTATCGTGTCCTTTCGTAGTTGCTAATTCCACACCGCAATATATCACATTGAGTTTCTTCTTGATGTCGTCGATTAAAGGTCGCCATTGGCTTGGCAAAGCGGTGATTTTGTCCCCGTCGGTCACAATTCCATAGCCGGCTGATTTAATCCATTTATCGACATTGATATTTGCTTCGGATTTTTTTCGATTTTGTTGTCCTTTTGCTTTGCTCTGCGTGTTTTTGAATTTTATTGGAGATGCAATGCTTTGCGTGGGGTCGGTTTTATGTACGACGGCTACAAAGAGACCTTCTCCGTCGATACGCCCCGGGATAAATCGCATGGCAGGAAAAGGGGAATCTACGGCTCCTGCTATTTGAGGAAACTTGCTTCTGATATTTTCCAAGTCGTAGGGCTCGGCTCCAAGCTCTTCAATTAAGTAGGCGAGGTTTTCTTCATCCTCGGCATGATTGAAAGTGCATGTTGAATATATGAAGAAACCTCCCGGACGTAGAGCCTTCCACATGTTGTCGATAATGGAACGCTGAAGCTCCGCGCATTGCTCAACGAGTTGAGGCGACCATTGCTGTATGGCAGTTTCATCTTTGCGCATCATTCCTTCTCCGGAGCAAGGCACATCGGTGGCTACAATGTCGGCAATCTCCCCCAATTTAGTGAATTTGGCTGTATCACCTTGAGTGACAACGATATTGGGATACCCCCATTTAATAATGTTTTCGCAAAGAATATCGGCGCGTTTGCGGTCGAATTCGTTGGAAATGACAAGAGTATCGCCGGGCAAAGCATCAATTGCAGCAGTTGTTTTCCCTCCCGGAGCCGCACAAGCATCAATATATACCAAAGGGCGCGAGTAGGGGAGAGTTGTTTTAAGATGTTCGACGATTGTTTTTAGTATCATCGAGGAGGGGTCCTGCACGTAGTATATACCTTGGTGCATCGAGGGGTCGAAAGTGAAGCGAGGACGTTGATTGTATATATATGAGCCGCAGGGACACCATGGTACACTATATTTTGTTGAGATGTCGCCGATTTTTTTTGTGTTAAATCTGACGGCAACGGCAGAATCGTCGTTTTCAAGAGATTCAATCAGAGAATCAAGCACCTCGCCATTGGGTCGGCATCTTAGCTGATTTATTGAGTTGATAAAGTCCTCTTTAAGCGTTCGTTTTTTCATTTGGGTTTGTCCGGTCGTGGTTGTTACGCCATTTTTGTAGGGTAAAGATGAAATTCAATCCGCCATTTTCACCATTGCTGACTGTTATAGAGCCGCCGATAGTATTTATAGAGCTACGCACAATAGGTAGCCCAAGACCTGTACCTCCGGCACGTCGTGAGCGCCCCTTATCTACACGGAAGAAGCGTTCGAATAGCAAAGGAATGGCCTCTTCCGGTACTCCTTGGCCGTTATCGCAGAATTCGAAAGTGTAGAAACGTTGATTTTCGGTCACTAATCGTAGTCGGATTTCGGAGCCTTTAGAGTAGGCCACGGCATTTCTAACCAAGTTGATGATAGCGGTAGAGAGTAGAGTGTTGTTTCCTTGAATGGGACAACTATGGGGTATGTCAACATTTAATGTCATGTTGCCGTTGAGCCCGCAGTCGATAATTTCGTTGGCGATGTTATCGACAAATTCTTTGAAATCGAGTTTCTCCAACGATATGCTTTGCAGCCCGTCCTCCAATCGGGTCATTGTTGAAAGGTCGTTGAGTATGTGGCACAATCGTTCGATGTGTTCTTGAGATTTGAGTAGGAAATGTTGGCGAGTTTCCTCTTTCATGTCCGGGTTTTCGATAATTGTGTCGATGTATCCCTTAATAATGCCGGCGGGGGTTTTTAGTTCGTGGCTGATATTATTGGTAAGTTCGCGTTTGAGGTCGGCTCGCTCGATTGATGCTTTTAGAACAACATCATGTTCATGGTCGCGCTCGTTGATAGCAGATTTGCGAGTGTTGTATATGTTGACAATTTGTTGCGAAATTTCTCCAAGGTCGTCGTTGGTAAATTCACTGACTGCGTAGCAGTCAGTGTCGTTGGCTGCTTTTGAAGCGAAATCGCGTAGTAGTCGGATGTTTTTGGAGAGATGTCGGGTGTTTATATATATGAGAATGGTAATGACAACGCATGCGAGCAAGACTATGAGACGTGGCCAGACGTTGCCTTGAACCTCAGCCGAAAGATTAGCATCGAGAGGAAGGAAAGTTTTTACTTTGTATCGACCGTCGGACGAGGTGTCAACATTGTAGTAGAATGCCTTGTCGGGTTGTATATTAACCGAAGTGTCGTTGATATTGGCAACGATTTCGGAGCCTTCAAGTTTGCCTCGAGATTGGAGTTGTTCGGGCGGAGGTGAAGGGAACCCGATTTGGGTAATAATCTCGTTCGTGTAGGTATCATAGAGCGTCAGCGACAGGTTGTTGAGAGCTGTAGCTTTGTGGTAATTACTGATAAATTGGAGGAACGAAGTGGGGTCTTCCCCATCTTCCATTAAGTTAAGAAGGTGGGAATTTATAAATTCAATACGATTACGAATCATGCTTGAACGGTAGTTTTTATTGCTATGGTATTGAGCAATTTCTACCGCGATGATTATAATCCACAATAGCCCTACGATAGGTAGAAACAATTTGTGATGATAATTAATTTTCTTCTTCTTTAAATCCATATCCGAATCCGGCTCGAGTGTGAATATGGTTGCCGTAGATACCGAGTTTTTTGCGAAGTCGAGCCATATTAGTATCGACTGTGCGCGATGTCACTTCCTGGCCGTTCCACACTTGGCGAATTATCTCTTCGCGGGAGTAGATGCGGTTGCGGTGGGTGAGGAAATATAGAATGAGGCTATATTCAGTTGGAGTGAGGTCGAGAGCTTCACCATTGATATAGCATATTTTGACATTGCGGTCGATGCGTAGATTGTGGAAGGTGATGTCGGGCTCGTAGATGCCTTTTGACGTGTTGTAGCTGATTTGTTGAGCTACGTTGCTACGACGAAGCACAGCGCGTACTCGGGCAATTACTTCGTTCATAGAGAATGGTTTGGTGATATAGTCATCAGCTCCGATATTAAGACCCATGACCATGTCGTCCTCTTCGTTGAGTGCCGAACAGAAAATTATAGGTATATTTTCTGTCGAAGAACTGTTTTGTAATCGTTTTGCGAAGTCGAAGCCACTAAGACGTTCCATCATGATATCTACAATCATTAATGAAAATGCCGGGAGGTCGAGTTCGAGTGCTTCTTCCGCGCTATTGGCAGTGGTCACTTCGTAACCCTCTTTTTCAAGGTTGTATTTAAGGATTTCACAAATTGACTCTTCGTCGTCAATTATTAATATTTTTACGCGCATAAATAGATTTTTACTCGTTTTTACGAAGATAGCAATTTTATATGATACGCGCTGTTAATATGTGTTAAAAGCAGCAACTTGTGCTATTTTTGTGTAGTAGCATTAGGAAAAGAGGATGTAGTTAAGATGCGCCATCCATCGCCATCGGCAATTACAAGCATTGCCTCAACACCATCTAATGATTCTATCATAGCCAATCCGTCGTCGGCAGGCATTGCCATTAGAGCAGTTGCGAGGGCGTCGGCGGTCATGGTTGTGGGGGCGATAACAGTGGCAGATGCTACATTATTGATATATGGAAGCCCGGTTGAGGGGGAGATCGTGTGACCTATACGACCGTTTTTTGTGTCGCGATAGTTGCGGTAGTTGCCCGATGTGGCAAGGCAACAGTCGGTAATTTCAATGACCGATAATTGCTCGTGCCCGGTTTTGTCGCTATCGGGAGCGTCGATTTGAATGTGCCATTTTTCACCACGAGAGTTAAGACCTTTAAGCGCCACTTCTCCACCTATTTCTATCATATAGTTATTAATACCTTGACGTTGAAGCATTTCGGCAATGCAATCGATGCCATATCCTTTTGTGATTGCCGAAAAATTAAATTGCGTTCCGGGGGATTTTTTGGTAATTATATTGTCGGTAATGTTACATTCGGCAATTCCGACAAAAGAGAGGCAACTGTCGATTTGTGATTTTGAAGGTTCGCCGTGAATGTCGGTATATCCGAATCCCCAAAGGTTGACTAATGGGGCCACAGTCGGGTCGAAAGCGCCGTTTGAAAGTCGGTTGATACGTTGAGATTCGGCAAATACGGTATTGATGTAGGAGTCGGTAGTTACCGACTCATTGCGGTTGATAAGTGAAATTCGAGAGTCGGGGAGGAAAGGGGATAGAGATTGCTCTACATTGTTAGTAACGCTGATGATGGAGTCGGAAAGGTCGCAATCGGAGTTATAGGTGATGCGCATTGTTGTGTGCCACACGCTACCCTCGATTGTGGTGTATACGTTTTCGCGGTTGCTGTTGCTGCAACTTGTTATAAATGTAGCAATTAGTGTCGAAAGCAGGATATATGAAATTTTCTTCATTGCAAAAAATAATGATGTGTCGATATATTTTTTCAAATGTAACTATTTTTTTCAAACAAAATTTTTATAACTTTGTTTTTAACACTATATAGACAGTTAATTAATCATTAAAATAACTTAGAAAATCATGAAGCGTTCATTTTTATTCTTGGCTACGGGCTTTGAAGAGATTGAAGCTCTGACCGTGGTCGACGTGATGCGTCGCGCAGGTATGGATGTCAAGACGGTATCTATTACTTCAGAATTAGTGGTGGTTGGTGCGCATGGAGTAGGTGTAAAAGCCGATATGCTCTTTGCCGACGCGGATTTTGAAGAGATTGAGTGGTTGATAGCACCGGGCGGACTTCCCGGTTCGGAAAACCTCGCTCGATATGCACCCTTGACGATTTTGCTTAATAAGCATGCCTCGACAGGAGGAAAGGTAGCTGCAATATGTGCAGCTCCGGCGATGGTGCTCGGACCATTGGGAATTCTCGACGGACGCGAATGTACAGGATATCCCGGCACTCAGGGTTTGGCACCGAAAGGAGAGTGGCGCGACCAATGTGTGGTTTCGGTTAAGAATTTGGTAACGGGAAGTGGTCCCGCTGCTGCTTTACCTTTTGCCTTGGCGATAGTTGCCAACTCAATGGGAGTAGAAATTGCACAGCAGATTGGTTCGGCAATGTTGACCTATCCCAAATCCGAAGACTTCTATTTCTAAAAAGATATATTTCGGATTAACAAAAACAGAGAGGCTGCCCAACTATTATTGTTAGACAGCCTCTCCTTTTCGCATATTTTATAGTATTGAAACAGGAGTAAATGTGAAAAATATAGGATTATATTAACAAAAATTAAGATAAATATAGGAATAGAAAGCGTTAAAATCTTGCCAATATAGGATAAAGGAGAAATAGAGATAGATGAACTTAAAATACGAGTGGAAAGAGATATAATGATAATTTATTCCTTGTATCATATTTAAGAATTGTATATCTTTGTATTTGAAACAAGACGAAATGCTATAGAGATAGCTCGGACGTTTCAATTTTTGTTGTTATGGCAGTAAATTCTGCCAAAAGGTGTTATTGAAATACTATCTTCGTAATTCAAACTTCGCAACTTTGATACGACTTGAAGATATTATGACGATGACACCTACATCAGTAGTTATACCCATGCTCATAACGGGCTATGTATAAATACTATTGGTGTGGGGTTGTTGTTCTATCGAAGTCGTGGGTATGCGAAGACCTGAATTACCGATAGGATCAATATATAATCCTCACACCTTTTTTATTTCTAATATTTAAATGTTTCAATTGAGGATTGAGAAACACAAAAAAATTATGAAAAAATTTAATCTAAAAATGATTGCTATTTCATTGGCATCATTAGTTGTGTGTGTTAACTTGACCTCTTGTAGTGGCGATGACGATGAAGATCTAAATCCTCAGCCATCTAATCCTCACCCTTCCGTGGTAAAAAGACTTGTCGGATTTAGTGGTTATGATAGCGATGAATTTACTAAAATTGTTTACGATTCAAAAGGCAGAATTTCATCAATGGTTTATCCTTCCGGTGGTGCGGATAATTACACATATTCAGCCGATAAAATTATAAAAAAATATGAGGGTTCTAATATTTTTAATGAAACTACTATATATACATATGATTTATCCAATGGCTTAGTTATAAAATGTCTTGAGGAGAGATATTATAGTGATGGGGATTTGGCAGACGTTGATTTAGCTACTTTAACCTATAATGGAAATTATCTTGTTGAAATGTTATGGAGATCTGAGCATTATTTTGATAAAACAACTTTCGAATGGGATAATGGGAATATAATATCATCAGAGGAAATTGATGAAACTGGAACGAAGATTAGTTTAAAGTATGAGTATGATGCCGAACATATTGATTACGGTTACATTGCTGCGTTATTTCAGAGTAATTCCATATTATTTGATGAATTAGATGAAGGATTGTTGCTTCAAGGATATTTCGGCTATTTGCCTAAAAATATTCTTACAATAGCAGAACGCACCGATTCGGACGACGGATACTACTCCATGGATATGTTTTCATATGAATACGATGCAGACGGTTATCCGATAAAAATAAAGGATGAACAAGGTAGGGTGAAAACTTTAATTTGGGAAGAGGTAAAGTAACCGAAATTTGATAATAACGAAAAAGGCTGCATTGTAAAATCAATTCAATGCAGCCTCTTTATAATTCTTCAAGAAGTTGCTTTTATTTTGCAAGTTTTTTTGCTACCGAGTTGCCGGTGCGTTGGATGTAGAATCCGTTGGCGGGTTGTGATACTCGACGACCAAGTACATCGTAGTATTCGGCATCGTCGGTCGAAGCGTCCTCAATAACGATTTCGGCTCCCGACACTTTGCCTGAACGGTAGTATATGTTGCCGTCGGTGAGTATCATGCTGTCTGTTTGACTTGCATCTGAACCGCAATTGAATATAATCTTAGCGTCGGCAGCAGGCATGTGTTCGGGTTCGAATGTCAGCACGTAGCCGGCTTCGCCATTGATTATTGTTGCTTCCATTTCTGTGCCGGGCCATTTGCCGAGGGCTTCATTATTTTCAATGCCATCGACCGAAGGGCCCCACACGTAGGCATAGGCTGTTTCCCATGGCGAAGTTGTGTCGTCATCTATAAAGTATACAGTGATTACTTCTTCGGGATTTGGTTCGCGAGCGTATGAAGGTAGAGGTGCGGCAGGAGTGGTGTCGCGAGCCGGTTCTGAGAAGTTACCGTTGATAACACCGAAGTCGCTTTGTTGCGCAAGCCAGTTGATTTTGGCTGAGAGGTGTTTCAAAACCGATGCTTTGCGAGAATCTATGTCGCTATTATCGTACACGCTTTGACCTCCCGACGGGGTTGGAGCATCTTTCCATCGAGCGGCATCGGCTTTGGCCGCTTCTGCGATGTGAGCGCAATATGTTGCGATATCGTCGGTCAATCCGGCATAGCCACCATTCTGTCCCATAAACCATTGCCATGTTTCTTTCACTTTGGCGTTGAACTTGTCGTTCATGCGTAGTGAGGGAATCCAAGTGTTGCCATAGGGGTCGCAATCGTAGAGGAATTCTGTGGTGCTTCCGTTGAATCCATTACCGCAGTCCCAAAGGGGAGAGAAGTGCCATTTCTGACCCTCACCACGGTCGCGGAACATATAGGTTGAGCCGTGGAATGATTCAACGTGAGATATAATTTCAACTACAAGATAGTAGCGTGCCAGGTCGTCGATGTCTAAGTAGGACCACATCTCATCGGAATTTTCTCCGATGAGGTCGTTCATCGCGGTGAATTGGTCAGTGATGAAGCGACGTTGCAAATCGGAATATTCTTCGGGGGTGTCAAAAGTGATGCGAAGTTTATCTTTGTATTGGTCGGACTGCCCTTTTTCATTCATTTGGATTTGAGCGCTTTCATCTTCATCATAGTTGTCGAGTTCAACGATGTATCCTCCCGAAATTAAAGTGCGGTCTTCTTCCAAGTCGTCAAGCTCCTCGACGGGAACACGTCCCTCGGCCGCGCGAATTGATTCGGTCAAGAAGTATAATCCACGGTAATCTCCATTGATAATAACTTCAACGGGCTGTTGACGAGGAGTCCAAGGGAGCCCAATGCGCTCGGCGAGAGCAAATCCGGTGAAGTTGCGGAGATAACCTTTATTGTCGTCGGCATGAGCAAGAATTGCCCAATGCTTTGATTTCTCCCCGTTGATGTTCATGTTGAGGAGGTTTTGTTTTTTGCCTAATTTTAATTTGAACGGTTTTTTAGCGAAAGCAGTACGAGTGTAGTTGCCACGTGCCTTAATTTCCAAGGGTAGGGGCTCGGATTCTGACCCTACCGATTCTCCGCCAAGGTCAATGAGCCATTGGCAATCGTTGATGTCGAGCCAGTATTCTCCATTGAAATATTCTTTGTGGGCAAGGTCTTTGTCGATTACCTCATTGTCATAGATTTTGTTGCCGTTGCTATCGAGAACAAATGATTCGGTAGCACTGTCGTATTGGTAAACATTGATATGCAACACCGGAAGTGTACCTGATGTTTGGTCAATTACAATGGTAGAGTCATCATCATCATCATCATCGCCATCGTCGGGGATAGGCTCCCCGCCAACTATGATTTGTATCTTTGTCTCTACATTTGTCCACTCTCCGGGAGTTAGGGAGAATGTGATGTCAACATCGGTGAGGTTGACCGCATTATAGTTCTCTCCATCTTGAATGCCGTCGAGCTCTGTCGATCCGGTCACTTCGGTGTTGGCCCTCGGGTCGCCGAGGTTGTACTCCCATGTGTCACCGGAAATTTTGAAATTTCCCGATAATGCATCAAGGTGTATAGAGTATGTGTTGCCGGTACGGGTGAATTTGTAGCGATCAAGAGCAGCCCAACTATTGGTGTTGGTGCCTCGCACATACATGATGGGATACCCTTCGCTATCAAGACTATCTGCGGCATTGGTTGTTTGTAGGGTGAAAAGTAGCCCTAAAATAAGTGAAAAATAACGGTAAAATTTAGTCATATTCGATGTTGTTAGATATTAGAATTCAATAAGGAAATAAGTAAGTTGATAAAATGCTGAGCGTGAGTAAGGTTAACTGATAATATCATGCGCTCATGATATCTCGACAAAAATACGACAAAATAGTCCGATATGCAAAAGAATTTAGTTAAATTTATCAATGTGCAACTCGCTAATTTGCTATTATATGTCATATCGATGATTATAAAGACAAATTTGTATAAATTCCCTTAATTTTATTGATAGAATTTGCAGAAATTCATTTAATTTTGTAGATAATTTATCGCAAAGAATAAAATTAATGATTAAATGAGTGCAATAGATATTCTAATAATACTGATATTCATCGTTTCAATAGCCTATGGCCTGAAACGTGGCTTTATTTCGCAGCTCGGTTCGGTGGGCGGAGTATTGGTGGGCATTGTAGCTTGCCAATTGTTTGCCGGTAAGTTGGCGGCAGTGTTTGCCGGTAGTAATCCGGATGAAAACGACCTATATGTCGGCGGAGTGTTTGCTTCAGTGTTGTTGTTCATAGTTGGATTTATTGCGGCACGATTAGTGGCAAATTTGGTAAAAACGGTGGCAAAATCGCTTCATCTGACGGTCTTTGACCGAATTGCCGGTGCAATTTTCTCTCTTTTTGAATGGTTTTTGATATTTAGTTTGTTGTTAAATATATGGCAGGCATTCCGTCCCGACATCGACATTACGTCGAAAAGCAGTCTTGCCGATGGACGTGCTTCTAAGGCGGTAGTTGATTTTGCGCCAAAAGTGCTTGGCAGCGAATCGTTTAAGGAAATTGTGACAGCTGTTGCCAATGTTGGCTCAGACAACGAAAACGAGAATTGAAATAGAAATGAAAGAAAACGATATAGAACAAAATAATAAAACTAACGATGAGATAATCACCGAGGCAACGTCGGGAGAATATAAATATGGCTTTGTCAGCGATATCGACACGGAAATAATCCCTGTGGGGTTGAATGAAGATGTCATCCGCTTGATTTCTGCCAAGAAGGAAGAACCACAATGGTTGCTCGATTTCCGTTTGGAAGCATATCGTCATTGGTTGACTCTTGAAATGCCACGCTGGGCGCATCTCGATATCCCTGAGATTGATTATCAGGCAATCAGCTACTATGCAGCTCCGCGTAAAAAGGAAGGACCTAAAAGCCTTGATGACGTTGACCCCGAATTGATTGATACTTTCAATCGCCTCGGAATTCCGCTTGAAGAGCAGAAACAACTTTCAGGCATGGCGGTAGATGCGGTGATGGACTCGACATCGGTTAAAACAACACATCGAGAGAAACTTGCCTCGCTCGGCATTATCTTCTGCTCATTCTCCGAGGCGGTAAAGGATTATCCCGACTTGGTTAAAAAATATCTTGGCAAAGTGGTATCGTATCGCGACAATTTCTTTGCTGCACTCAATTCGGCAGTGTTTTCCGACGGCTCGTTTGTATATATCCCCAAGGGAGTGCGTTGTCCGATGGAATTGTCGACCTATTTCCGTATAAATGCTTCCGGTACCGGACAATTTGAACGTACACTTATAGTCGCCGACGATGATGCCTATGTAAGCTATCTTGAAGGGTGTACTGCCCCACAACGCGATGAAAATCAGCTCCATGCGGCAATTGTGGAAATTATCGTCGAAGAGCGTGCGGAAGTGAAATATTCAACGGTGCAGAATTGGTATGCCGGAGATAAAGATGGCAATGGCGGTATCTATAATTTTGTGACCAAACGAGGATTGTGTCGTGGTGATTTCTCAAAATTATCATGGACTCAAGTAGAGACCGGCTCTGCTATCACGTGGAAATATCCCTCTTGTATCTTAAAAGGGGATAATTCGGTAGGAGAATTTTATTCGGTAGCAGTTACTCGCAATCGACAGCAAGCCGATACCGGAACAAAAATGATTCATATCGGGCGCAATTCTCGTTCGACAATCGTTTCAAAAGGTATCTCCGCCGGAGAAAGTCAAAATTCATATCGCGGATTGGTGAAAGTAGTTGCCGATGCCGATGGTTGTCGCAACCACACCCAATGCGACTCCCTTTTGCTTTCTTCCACTTGCGGGGCTCACACATTCCCTTATATCGATGTGAAAAATCCTACAGCCGTAGTTGAGCATGAAGCTACAACTTCGAAAATATCGGAGGACCAACTGTTCTATTGCAATCAACGCGGAATCCCCACGGAAGAAGCCGTAGGATTGATTGTCAACGGTTATGCTAAGGAGGTGATGAATAAGTTGCCAATGGAATTTGCCGTTGAGGCACAGAAATTGCTACAAATCACGCTCGAAGGCTCTGTCGGTTAATAATGAGATAATTAATAAATTTAGAAACAAATATAACAATATACAAAATGTCGGAAATTCTTCTTGATGTCAAAAACCTCCACGCATCAATCGGCGAAAAGGAAATCCTAAAAGGGATAAGCCTGACAGTGCGCCGCGGTGAGGTCCACGCTATAATGGGTCCTAATGGTTCAGGTAAATCTACATTCTCATCGGTGCTTGCAGGTAATCCCGCATTTACGGTAACCGAAGGCTCGGCATCGCTCAATGGTGTTGACCTATTGTCGCTTTCTCCCGAGGATCGTTCTCACGAAGGACTTTTCCTTTCGTTTCAATATCCGGTGGAGATACCCGGAGTGTCGATGGTCAACTTTATGCGCGCCGCAATAAATGCCAAACGTAAATATTTCAACGAGCCACCGATGTCGGCTACCGATTTCCTTAAAATGATGCGTCAGAAGCGCGCAGTGGTTGAGCTCGACAATAAGTTGGCCTCTCGTTCGGTCAACGAAGGGTTCTCCGGAGGGGAAAAGAAGCGTAATGAAATATTCCAAATGGCAGTTCTTGAACCGCAATTGTCGATACTTGATGAAACTGACTCAGGGCTTGATATTGATGCGCTTCGAGTGGTTTCGCAAGGTGTCAATACACTCAAGACATCAGAGAACGCAACAATCGTAATCACACACTATCAGCGTTTGCTCGACTATATAAAACCCGACTTTGTTCACGTGCTTTACAAGGGTCGTATTGTTAAAACGGGCGGACCGGAATTAGCGCTTGAACTTGAAGAGCGTGGCTATGATTGGATAAAGGAAGATAATATTTGATTGATGAAAAATTTTTAAATCCTTTTGCCGTGAGTTCTTTGAAACAATATACCGACCTATATAAAAGCCATAAGGCTGTAATTGATGCCGGTTCCGCTCCTATAATTAACGCACTTCGTCCGGTGGCTTTAGACGCGCTGGAAGGGAAAACGTTGCCAGTAAAGGGGGATGAGGGGTATGAGATGACATCAATCGACGAAATGTTGGCTCCTGACTATGGCCTTAATGTTACGCGCATCAATATCCCTGTCGATGTCGCCGAAACATTCCGTTGCGACGTCCCAAATATGTCGTCGCTAATGGGAGTGGTCGCCAACGATAAATTTGTCGCTACAAATACGTTGCTTCGCAATTTGCCGGAAGGGGTGACCGTTATGTCGCTATCGGAGGCAGCAATGCGCTTTCCTGAAGATGTGGCTCGTTGTTATGGTAAAATTGCACCTCTCGACAATGTTCAAGTTGCATTAAACACTATGTTGGTGCAAGATGGAGTGTATATCCGCGTGCAGCCCGGGGTGAAAATCGAGCGCCCTGTGCAAATTGTCAATATTTTCCAAAGTGCCGAGCCTTTAATGGCGGTGCGTCGTTTTCTTATTGATGTATGTGATGATGCCGACTTGCGTTTGCTAATTTGCGATCATTCTCGTAATCCGCAGGTTGATTATTTGGGATTGCAAGTGACAGAGGTTAATGTAGGAAAAAATGCGCGTTTGGAAATCTACGATATCGAAGAGTCAACTGCTTCAACGCATCGAATTTCGTTGACCTATGTGCGTCAAGAAGAGAAATCTTCATTCTTAGCTAATGCCACCACTCTTCTTAATGGTGTCACACGTAACGAATATAATATTGATATCCTTGGGGAGCGATGCTCAAGCGGACTCTATGGTATGGCTATCGGCTCGGAGGCTCAACATATAGATAACTCTACGATAATCAACCACCGCGTGGGTCGGTCAAATTCAAATCAACTTTTCCGCTATGTGCTCGACGATGAAGCGCGTGGTGCATTTGAAGGATTGATAGAAGTACATCCTAATGCGCAGTTTACCGAAGCATATCAGACCAACAACAATATTCTCGCCTCGACTGAAGCGCGAATGCATGCAAAGCCGCAATTGATTATTAATAACGATGATGTCAAATGCAGTCATGGCGCCACAACCGGTCAACTCAATCACGAAGCATTGTTCTATATGCAAAGTCGCGGAATTCCTCATGATGAAGCGCGCACTATGTTGATGCAAGCCTTTATGGTCGATGTTATCGACACTGTATCTGTTGAAACGTTGCGCGACCGTTTGCGTCATCTTGTAGAAAAGCGTTTCGCCGGCACCTTAGGCTCTTGCGAAGGTTGCCGAAAATAGCGTAAATGTGCAAAATAATTGAATTTATGCGTAAAATAGCGCTCATGTGAGATGTGGTTTTGTTAAAATGTCGCAAAAAATGGCGAAATAGTATTAATTTGTTAAGATGTAGTATAATAATTTTGTATCAATGACATTGTGTGAATTTGATTCTCAATTGTCATTGATATAACATTATATCATTATGTATCATAACAAATTAATAACATGAACATGAAATTACTTCTCACAAGTGCATTTACATTAATAAGTGCATTTGCCTTCCAATGTTTGGCATGGACAGGCAACAATTGGATGTCGGATATTCCGGATGATACTTATGTGGCTGAGATGTCGATTCCCGGCACTCACGATGCAGCTACAGGTTACGGGACTACGTTGGATACCTCGGCAAGAACACAGGACAATAATATCGCCGAGCAGTTGGAATTAGGAATTCGTGCGTTTGACTTCCGTCCGCACGTATCCGGCAATACTATTGAAGCTCATCATGGCGTTATCAATTGCAATATTACTTTTGATGATGCGATGAAAACTGTTATTGGTAAATTCTTGGATGACAATCCCACTGAATTTGTCGTGCTTCATCTCCTTTATGCCCCTGGCATAGCTTCCAGTTTTGATAGCGAAAAAACCGAATATGCCCAATTACTTAAGGCGCTCTTTGAGAGTGACGAACTCAAGGGTAAGGCAGTTGCATTCCATCGTGGTTTGACAGTTGGTGAAATGCGAGGAAAAATACTCGTATTAAGCCGCGACCGATATGCCGATGAACCCTATTTCGGTGGTTTCTTTGACAGCTGGTCGGAGGAATACAATAATATCACCAATCGTAGTTATATCATCGGAGCATCCGGTGATGATATGAATAATGCCAAACTATTCGTGCAGGACAGAGCTGATACAGGAACCGACAAAGATGAAAAAGCCGGATTCATGACCAATCTGCTTGATTTTACCACCCGACACAGAGCTAATGGAGACCCGGCTAATTGTGTATGGGCATTTAACTTCCTCTCCGCATATAGCACTACTTCTACATATACTAGCTATAAAGAAAATGCCACGTATTTTAATCAGAAGTTAGTGGACTATGTTAATTCCGACAGCTATATCCCCGGTCCCACAGGTTTCGTGATGATGGACTTTGTTGGTGTGTCAGATGCCAATGGTATCGCATCGGTCAACGCTGTTATCGATAACAACTTCAAATATATTGGGGTTGAAAATACTCCGGCTGCAGGCAACAATCCTCAGTTCCGTATTGACATGGCATGGTTGCAAGCCGATGGTATGTATTATAACTGTGGTGGAGACAAGGCCGTGCCAATCATTGCCGACTTTGACAGTGACGGACGTATGGACTACTACTGCAGCGGTCAATCCTACGAATATATTGCCGACTCGGATTCATGGAATTGGGGCGATGCATCTTATATGGCTCTCAACTACGGCTTCGGACACCCCTACGGCTTTGAAGCATACGATAATTCGGGCGTGAAACGTGGCGAAGCTCGAGACGCTTCCAACGATGAGGACTATCTTCCGATAGTTTATGGAGCTCAAGTACGCGCACTCACCGACCTTAATCAGGATGGAGCTGTCGACTTCCTCGTGTGGGACTGTGACCAACACGGTTGGGGAACGCATGATATATATTTCGGATGGGGCGACCCCAACAATCAAGTGTACATCAATAATGGCGATGGTTCTCAGTTTACAGAAATTAGCGGTTTCCCCAGTAAAATCGGCAATAATAAGCATGGTGACTGGGGCTGTTCAATTCCCGGTAAATATCATCGCCTCTCTATCGGCGATGTCAACTGCGACGGTTATCCCGACATCCTTATGGTAACTGAGAGTGGTACTCAAGTGGTTGATGGTGTACTGAACTGGTACGATGCCAACGGCACATCGGTTTTCATCAATAATGGTGACAATACTTTTACTCGTAAATACATCGCTTCAAACCGCAATTTCTACGCGACATCACTCTTTGGCGATTTTAACTGTGATGGCTATCCCGACATCCTGCTCAACGGCTGGCATGACACTATTACCGGTGCTGATGGTAATAGCATCGGTGGTAATTGGGAACTTGTCATCATGACTAACGATGGTAAAGGCAACTTCTCTGTGGCTTATCACAGCAACGATTATGGCAAAAGTGACGATAGTGGCAAGGAGACAGCAATTCATGTGCTTGACTACGACCAGGACGGCAAAATGGATATTCTCCTCAGCGGAACTACCAACAACAATAGTTTTGGCAATACCAACGGTCGCGACGGAAAGGTCGCTTTCATTCTCCGCAATGAGTCCGACGGCACTAATGTTGCGTTCTCCGAGGTGCTGACAGATTTGCACCCGGCATCAGAGGCAATGGCACGTACGTCTATTCTTGCCGATTTCAACGGCGACGGATTCATTGACTATCTTGCCGACGGATGGGGTCCCAACAGCGATTGGTCGAATGGCACATACCTTTCATATAGCCAAGGGCAGTATAACAGCAACTATGCTCTCAGCAATGGTGTAATCAGTAATAAGGACTATTACGGCTCGACAGTAGGTGAGGAACAATCGTGGATAACATTTGGCGACATGGATGGCGACGGAATGCTCGACATCATCTCTCCTGCAGGTAATAGTGCTCCACGTGTATATCTAAATCGTACCCTCGAAGGGAAGAATCAAGTAGCTCAGGTCCCGGAAGCACCTACTAACACAAAGGCAACTTATGACAAGAATACAAAGCGCATCACCTTTACATGGGATAAGATGTATACCAAATCAGGAAGCAAAGCAATCTACAACACCTATCTTCGTCGAGTTGACGGCTTGTCGCGCGCTGCGTCAGGAACTATAATGCGAGTGCCCGCTGATATCACTACCGGAAAACTGAAAGCATATACAGAATGGAGCACATTCCTACCCGGTGAGACATGTTTCTTTGAAGATCTTGAAGATGGTACTTACGAGTTGGGCGTTCAGTCGGTAGGTTACAACTATGGTGCATCAGAGTTTACTACGCATCTGTTCAAAATCGAAGGAGATATTGTGACCGGAATAGATGAAATAGTTGCTGAGGAAGAAATGAATACTTTGGTGAATGTTTACAACATGCAAGGTATGCTCCTCAAGCAGAGTGTTGAAAAAGAAAATGCACTTACCGACCTTCCTGCCGGTTTCTATATCGTTGGCGATAAGAAAGTTTTGAAACGATAAATCTATATTAGATAATTTATAAGATGATTGATTAGTAAGGGGACCGTTCCTATCGTGGGACGGACCCCTTTGCTTTTGAATTTTATGAGTATATGATTTTTGGAGAAGAAATATGCTGATTTTTAGAGACATTTAGTATATTTGCAATCTATATTCTTGAATATTAATCCAACTCAAAATCATAGTATCATGAAATTTCGACTTACATTAGGTCTACTTTTTATCAGTAGCACCATGCTGGGCCAACAAGCATTGTGGGATAGTCGCAATGTAGTATCTCCACAAGTCAATGATGACGCTACGGTGACTTTCCGTTACTTTAATCCAACAGCCGAATCCGTTAAAGTCATAGGGGATTTTAATATTGCAGCCGATGGAAGTAAGCTAACACCGGTAATTGAACTTATCAAAAACGACAATGGGTTGTGGGAAGGAACGACATCTGCTCCTCTTGCCCCTGAATTGTATAGCTATTGGTTCGACATTAACGGTGTGCGCACCACCGACCCTGCAAATGTGTATCTCGATCGCGATGTTTCTACCATCTCCAATATATTTCTTGTGGGCGGCGGATGCGACGGGCTTTATGCAGTCAACAACGTGCCTCACGGCTCGGTGAGCAAGGTGTGGTATCATAGCGATGCGTTCAACACAGATCGTCGCATGACGATTTATACCCCCGCGGGATATGAAACTTCAGGCAAAAAGTATCCTGTGCTATATCTCCTTCATGGTATGGGTGGCGATGAAAATGCGTGGAGTGAACTCGGTCGCGCATGTGAAATTCTCGATAATCTTATCGCTGCCGGTAAGGCTCGTCCGATGATTGTGGTAATGCCGAACGGGAATGTAGATATGCCGGCCGCTCCCGGAGAATCTCACCTCGGAATGAATCCTCCGACTCCCAACCTCCCTCACACAATGGACGGATTGTATGAAATGGCATTCCCTGAAATAATCAATTATGTCGATTCTAATTATCGCACCCGCACCGACAAAGAGTCACGAGCAATAGCCGGGTTGTCGATGGGTGGATTCCACTCGTTGCACACTGCAATGGCCTATCCCGAAAAGTTTGATTACGTAGGATTGTTTTCAGCTGCTATATGGTCGCCTCGAGCCGAACAGATAGAGTTTTATCATGATATGGAGGGTAAACTTCAACGATTGTTGGGAGGCAAAGCTGCACCGATGTGTTGGATAGCTATAGGTAAGGATGATTTCCTTTACGACACGAATACCAAATTCCGCGAGATACTTGACCGCAATTCGCTTCCCTACACCTACGTAGAAACAACCGATGGTCATATATGGCGCAATTGGCGTATCTACCTCTCCTCTTTCCTTCCTCTGTTGTTCAAGTAAATTTTGAATATATAATGATTGAAAGCGGCCTTTTTGGAATACACACCTGAAAGGTCGCTTTTGTGTTCTTTAAATGCAAAGTTGGAGGGTATTTTGGTTTGTTTCAGTTTAATTTATTAACTTTGCCATCTAATAGCGCATGGGCGCGTTTAATAGGATAAATTATGGATAATTATCAACAGATTATAGGTAATACTGTTGACCGCTTGCTCGCGAAAGAATCGCTTGGAAAAGTCGGTGTCAGTCTCAATGAAAATGTGGCTCTGCCATCTCAATTGGCTGTCGATGAAATTATTAATCTTGTTCGCGCTATTATATTTCCGGGCCATTTCGGCCATAATATCACCCTACGTCAAAATCCGCTTTATTGGCTCGGCTCTACTGTTGACCGCCTTAGTGAAGTGCTTATGGCACAGATTGATGCATCGTTCAACATGTGTGATGGAGCACCCGACGATAAGGTTAGTGCTACCACTTTAGAGTTTATTGATTCGCTACCCGAGTTGCGCGATGCTTTGGCTCTTGATGCTGAAGCTATTTTCAATGGTGACCCGGCTGCTGTGTCGGTCGATGAGGTGATATGTAGCTATCCGGCAATTCGTGCAATTACCAACTATCGTATCGCCAATCGCCTGTATAATCTCGGAGTTCCGGTATTGCCGCGCATGATTTGTGAACGGGCACATCGTGAGACCGGAATAGATATTCACCCCGGGGCTACTATTGGCAAAGCTTTTATGATTGACCATGGTACGGGTGTGGTAATAGGTGAAACGGCTATTATTGGGGACAATGTTAAGTTATATCAAGGAGTCACTTTGGGCGCACGTAGTTTCCCCACCGATGAGGGTGGAAATGCGGTCAAGGGGCTTGCTCGTCACCCTATAATCGGTAATAATGTGGTTATATATGCCAATTCTACAATCTTAGGACGTGTCACTATTGGTAGCGACTCTGTAATTGGTGGTAATATATGGGTCACAGGCGATATTGAACCGGGGAGCATCGTGCTTCAGGCGCGTGCCGATAATACTATACGATTAAATAATAATCTTCAGCGATAAGAGATGAATAATACTTTTGAAATGGTGGCTAAGACCTTCCAAGGATTGGAAGATGTACTTGCCGAAGAACTACGCAATATAGGCGCCGAAAAAGTAGAAATCGGACGCCGCATGGTGTCATTTGAGGGAGACCTCGCTATGCTTTATAAGGCGAATTTGTGTTGCCGCACAGCATTGCGTATTCTAAAACCTATTTATAAATTCACGGCAGCGGATACCGATGCACTTTATGATGCAGTAAAGCAATTTGATTGGAGCACTGTGATGTCGCTTGACAAAACTTTCGCAATAGATTCGGTAGTCAATAGCGATGAGTTTACTCACTCTCAGTTTGTGACTTATAGAGTAAAAGATGCTATCGTTGACTGGTTCCGCGACCGTTATGGCAACGATAAGCGTCCCGGGGTGCGTCTGCAAGATGCCGATGTCATTATCAATGTGCATATTGCCGGAGAATCTGTCACTCTATCGCTCGATTCATCGGGAGAGTCGCTACATAAGCGCGGATATCGTGTGGCGCAGACTGAGGCCCCTATCAATGAGGTGCTTGCTGCCGGTATTATTTTGCGCTCAGGATGGCGTGGAGAATCTCCGTTGGTCGACCCGATGTGTGGTTCCGGCACATTCCTTGTTGAGGCTGCATTGATTGCCGCTAATATTAATCCCGGTATCTATCGCAAAGGATTTGCTTTTGAAAACTGGAACGATTTTGACTCCGAGCTATTCGATTCGCTTTACAATGATGACTCCGGCGAGCGCGAATTTAATCATAAGATTTATGGCGCTGATATTTCGCCCAAAGCTGTCGACATTGCAATGCGCAATATTAAAAGCGCGGGTGTGGCACGCTACATCGACTTGCAAGTGAAACCGATATCGCAGTGGACGGATGCTCCTGCCAATGGTGTAATCGTTACCAACCCCCCTTATGGCGAAAGAATTTCTGCCGACGACATGAACGGGTTGTATGAAACAATTGGCAACAAACTAAAAAATGTGTTCAAGGGTTATCATGCTTGGATAATCGGTTATCGCAAGGAGTACTTTGATATGATTCATCTTTCGGCATCTACTAAATTGCCGATTCTCAATGGCGCTCTTGAATGTGAATTGCGTGAATATGAGATTTTTGAAGGTGACTATAAGTCGTTCCGCAAGGCTGGTGGAAAAATTCACCATGGTGAGTCGCAACCCAAAGGACGTCGCAATGATGACCGTAGAGGTGCTCCTCGCAACAAGAAAAATGACTCTCGCGATAAATTCTCGCGCGACAATCGCCCTGCTCGCGACTCATTTAGGAAAGGGAAAGAATTTACTCCGCGCGGCGAAGAAGTGGCAGTAAACGAAAATCCCTTGGCGGTGCGTCGTAATGAAGCTGCACTACGTAGCATCGTAGGACGTCAACCCTCGTTGGCAAAACCGGGCGTCAAAATGCGCTCACGCAATAATAACAACAATAAGTAAAAAACTCATAACTATTTAACTATGAATATCCTACTCCTTGGCTCCGGCGGCCGTGAATCAGCATTGGCATGGAAAATGTCGCAAAGCCAACTCGTCGACAATCTATTTATCGCTCCGGGTAACGGCGGCACATCTCAATATGGAACAAATGTAGCGCTATCTCCTTTGGATTTTGATGCCGTGGCACATTTCGTTAAGGACAATAATATAGATATGATTGTACCGGGTAATGAGGACCCGTTGGTGGCCGGTATCTACGACCGTTTTGCTGATAGTGGAGTGCTCGTGGCAGGCCCGTCGAAGGCCGGTGCTGCTTTAGAGGGTAGCAAAGATTTCGCAAAAGCATTCATGTTGCGTCATGGTATTCCCACTGCGCGTTATCAAAGTTTTACTGCCGAAACTATCGAAGAAGGTTACCGATTTCTTGAATCGCTTAAAGCGCCCTACGTGCTTAAAGCCGATGGGTTGGCTGCCGGTAAGGGTGTGCTAATCATCGACTCGCTTGATGAGGCCAAAGCGTCTCTTGCGGAAATGCTTGGCGGTATGTTTGGCAAGTCGTCGGCAACTGTTGTTATTGAAGAATTTCTTTCGGGCATCGAATGTTCGGTGTTCGTATTGACCGATGGCAATGGAGGATATCGAGTGCTTCCCGTAGCAAAGGATTATAAACGTATCGGCGAAGGTGACACCGGTCTCAACACCGGAGGTATGGGTGCTGTAAGTCCCGTTTGTTTTGCCGATGATGTGTTTATGAGCAAAGTAGACAGTCGCATCATTCGTCCCACAATCGAAGGCCTTAAAAAAGAGGGAATCACTTATCGCGGATTTATTTTCCTCGGTCTTATCAATGTAGAGGGAGAACCGATGGTAATAGAGTATAACGTGCGAATGGGCGACCCCGAAACAGAGGCTGTAATGCTCCGTGTTGATTCCGACCTCGTGGCATTGCTTCAAGCCGCCGCTCAAGGTGACCTTGGAGAATTACCGCTCAACATCAGCGAACGTGCAGCGGTTACCGTGATGCTCGTATCGGAAGGTTACCCCGGTAGCTATCCCAAAGGTAGAGCTATCTCTATCGATGGAGTTGTCGACGAAAGCATCTTGTTCCATGCCGGCACTAAGATTGACGACAATGGTCAACTCGTCACCTCGGGCGGACGTGTTATCTCAGTAAGCTCAATAGCCGACAGCGTTGCTGAGGCTCTTGAAAAGAGCTATCGCACTGCCAACAAAGTGAACTTCGAGGGTAAAAATCTTCGACGCGATATTGGTCGCGACCTCTTGCGTTTGCAAGAGAGCAAATAAGAAATTTCTATAACCAATAAAAACAGATAAATGAATCGCCTCTGCCGCTATCTTCATTCACGCAATTGCACAGTGTTGACCATTGTCATCGCAGCGATTATGACCTATGTGGCTTTTCGATATGGTCATGTCAATGAGATAACGGGGAGCCGAGGCACGTTGTTTGAGTCGCCCAATCGGTGGCTTGCTTCCGGAGTGTTGTCGCTGATAATCAGCCTGTTGTTAATGGTTGTAACGGCATTTTCATTTCAGTCGCTCAACAAGGTGTTCAATTTCATGCGAGCCCCCTCAGTGCTGACATCAACATTGTATGTAGTAATGCTGACATCGCTACCAATGGTGGCGGGACAATTTTATGGTGGGACATTGCTCTGTCTTGTGATATTAGCAATTACGGCCCTGTTGTTTAGTTGCTATGCCGACCCTTCGGCCACACGGCGTGTATTCCTCATCTTTTTCATCCTTTCTATCGCATCGCTCGTGCAATATGCATTTATGTTCTACATCTTGGTGGCGATACCCGGTTTGGCGCAGATGCGAATACTTAACTTGAGGTCGGTGGTGGCGATGATATTAGGTGTAATCACCCCCGTGTGGATACTCTACGGTTTTGGTGCCATGGAGCTGAGCGATATCGGTTGGCCCCATTTCGTTAACTCAATTACGCGACTGAGTCTCCCCGGCATGATTACCGTGTTTACTGCCGTGGGATTGACCATGCTGATAGGCTTCGCGTCCATGTGTGGCAACCTGATGAAGATACTTGGCTACAATGCTAAATTCCGCGCTTTCAACGGATTTCTTAGCTTCTTGCTGATATTCACAATGCTGTTGATGATAATTGACTATGTCAATATCTCAGTATATTTCCCATTGTTGTGTCTCACGGGAGCATATCAAGTAGCCCACTATCTGTCGATGCGCGGACCGCGTAGTGTGGTGTGGACTATGGGCTCAATTGTCATGTTATATCTTGTAATTTACGCTGCAAGCTACTATTTCGTGTAATACGATGAAGCCAAAATTGATAATTGAGAGTCATGTGCCCAACATTCCCGATGAGTTGGTGCAATATTTTGAGATACAACGCCTTGCTCCCGAAGAATTTACCCCGGAGGCTGTTGCTGAAGCCGATGCAATGATTATTCGCACTCGCACCCACTGTAATGCGTCTCTATTGTCGGCAAGCAAAGTGCGATTTATTGCCACAGCTACAATAGGAACCGACCATATCGACCTTCCGTGGTGTGCCAAGCAGGGTATTACTGTCGCTTCGGCTCCCGGTTGCAATGCTCCGGCAGTGGCTCAATTTGTCATGGCTTCGTTGCTCGCTCTTTTCCCCGACGGATTGGATAATAGGACAATTGCAGTTGTCGGTGTAGGTCATGTGGGAAGTATAGTAGTGGATTGGGCTGAGCAATTGGGAATGAAAGTTTTGAAATGTGACCCGCCGAGAGCCACTCGTGAGCCCGATTTCGATAGTAGACCGCTCGATGAAATTTTGCCTTTGGCCGACATCGTGACCTTCCATGTGCCTCACACGTCGACAGGGGACTACGCTACGCATCATATTGCCGACGCTAAAACCTTCTCCCGGATGCGCAACGGCGTTGTGTTTATAAATTCAGCACGTGGACCGATTGTCAACACCTCTGACCTTATCGCGGCAATAGAAAGAGGGAAAATAGCTCATGCCGTGATTGACTGCTGGGAAGGAGAACCAAACGTATCCCAACGATTGCTACAACTTGCCAGCATCGCCACGCCCCACATAGCCGGCTACTCCCTCAACGGGAAGATACGTGCCACCTCGATGGCAGTCAACGCACTTTGCGAGGCATTTGGAGTGGACTATCGCATGACACCCTCAATACCCTCTGGAGCGGCACGCCAAGTCACTGCGACAGCAATTGCAGCGTCCTACGACCCACGCATCGACACGGCCCGACTCAAAAACTATTGCACAGGATTGCCCGACTCGTCGGAAGCATCAACAGGGGAAATATCAACGGATGAAACGAGCGCAGAGAAGCTGACAACGTCGGAAGACGTTGTATCAATATCGTCAACATCGGAAGAAACGAGCTCGATGAAGCTGACATCAACAGAAGAATCTCCGGGGCAAATATCTTCAGAAATTACGGAGAAGTCTACATTCACGGAAGAGATGACATTTGCATCACATTTTGCATCACATTTTGAATCACTCCGCAACAACTATCCCCTCCGTCCCGAAGTCCCCGAAACATAGGAAACTAATAGATGGCTGTTGTATAGATCTATTTTTTTTCCAATCGGTTGGGGGTGTAGCGGAGTTGGGGTAGTGACCAATTGTAGCGG
>CAYWXG010000023.1:0-38458 GCA_964462445.1 uncultured Barnesiella sp.
TGTTGTAGATTACAACATATTTATCAAACTGATAAAGACCCGAACCGTCGTCCTTTTGGCAACCGCCGAAATAGAACTCCTTAATCATCAACTGCTGCGAACCCTGGCTGACTGCTGCTTCAGCTTTAAGCATCAGTAGCTCTTGCGCGGCGAAGTCATCCGCTGTAATGGTTGCTTCTACCGAATAATTAACAGCATAGGCAACACCGTCGTTAGCCATTGTCTTCGATGCTGTGAAGGTGTAGCGATCAAGCGTAAGATTGAAGGTTGCAATACCATTTTCATCTGTTGTTGAAGTGTATGATGTCCCCGTAGAGTTAAGTGCTGTAACCTCAATCTCAGACAAATCTGCATCGGGAATCTGTTCGGGAGCAAGAAGTTGCAATGTTACGGCGTAAGTACGATACTTATCGATGTCATCATTGTCAGAGCAGGCTACCATACCTACCATCATTGCCGCTATGGCAAATAAAGAAAAAAATTTTTTCATCGTTGTAATTATTTAAATTTAAATGTATTAAAATTTCAAACGTAGCGATAGCCCGTAGTAGAACTTGGGGATGTATCCACTATCAAATAGCGATGATTCGAGCCCAGTCTGCGACGACTTCACCTTGCCCATATTGTAGAAGAAATTTCGAGCATAGAAGGTTACTGACGCAACCTTTCCAATTTCTTTTGTCAAGTTGAAATTTGCAGCAAAATAGTTAGAAATACGGTTCTCATTAAAATAATATCCCGTATTGCTTTTTACTACCAGACGTGTTAACTCGTTGTATAGCTCTTTGTCGTTCTCTTTTGCCCAAAGGAATTTTTCGAGAAACGGAATCTTTGTATTAGGGTCCTCCCACGAGGTGTAGTATTCAGGATATATCGCCACATAGCTGTTTTTATTGTATAGCGACTCCTCAGAGCCCACGAAATCATCCGCATCATCCAACAATCTGCCTCGCATCCGGCCATCAGAATATTCACTTAAATTCTGTTTATAATCAAGAAACGAAGCTTCCAGTCTAACGGAAAAAATCATACGGATTTTGGGGATGTGAGTAATAATCGTCAGGTTGGTATTGGCCTGTTTCGAAAGAGATCCATTTGATATGCTTGCTCCACCTGCATAATAACCTATATAGCGATAGTGCTCCCCGTTACTCATCATCGCCGATGGCACCGAAGCCATAAGTTGGTCATTCAAACCCTTATACCAATAAAAGTTTCCATCAATGCGAATTTGTGTGCGAATTGACTTAATCTGCGCAAAGTCAATTATGTAGTCAATACCTCGACGTTCTACAGCAGTCCCGTTTGTATACTCGCTCTGCGATACAAATGTATTGAGTTGCTTATAGCCCAATTTTTGATTGGCAATGGCCCCCGTGCGATCTTTGACTACAACAACACCTGTCTGCTTATCCACGACATAGATTCTGTTTTCTGTTGGTATTGTGCAGTCATTCTCAATATTAGCCTGCGTCGTCAATTTGTATGAAAAGGGAGTGTAGATATTTCGGCTTGTGTATGGATTGTGCGTTTTGTTGCGGAATGCCGAGACTGATATGCGCGTACCTGCAATAGTAGCTTCGACTCCAATTTCGTTTTGAATGGTATATTGCCATTTCAAATCGGGATTGTAACGAGGAGTTGTAGGTTGGGTATAGTAGGCATAGAAGGTCTTTCCATCTGCAGTAGTACCCGGTGCGAAAGAGAGTCTGTCACTATATGTCGGAGCGGGATAAAGGATGGCAAACGATGGTTGCTTAACTGACTTACCCCAACCTCCATATATTGAAAGGTCGCTAACTACAGCCTCCCTATTCTCCCAGAAGGTATACTTTGCATTGATGCGAGGAGATAGATTTGCCACAGTGCCATATTCAGAACCCTTAATGAATGTGATATCGGAACGCAAACCCACCATCAGATTCAACATAGAGCGACTGCCAATGGGGACCAAGAATTTATCCTCGGCAAAAAGTGCGAGATTGTTCATAAACGGCAATTCATCGTAGCGGTATTCTCGCCAAGTCGGAGCGGTGCGCATATCCTCGTAGTATAGACCTCGTCCAAGATTGCCACTACCATTAAACTCTGCGCCAACCAATAGTTTATTATATACCTCTGACCAACGCTTTACCCAATCGGCTTTAGCCTTGAACGAATATGTGATAGGTTTAGAATCTGTAAACGATTTCAAATACCAATAACCCGTTGGCCCAAGAATGATTTCCGCACTCGGATTCTCATCATATTCCTCCCCAACATAATACCCTTCCTCTGTACTATGAATGTATGGTTGAGTAGATGCCGAACTCTTGTTGCTATTTGTCTCATTTAGTTGGTCACTATATGAAGCCGTCGCTTGCAGAGATAGATTTGAGATCCACGAGCGGTCAAGCAACCAATCAAATTTCATATTGCCACGCAACATAAAATCACGTTGCTTGGTATAGGTATCTTTGAACTCATCGGGGTCTGCCTCTGAATTATAACCTCCAATATTACCTCCCAACGATGCTGAAATTCGTATTGGATGCTCTTTACTATCGTATAGTGTATTAGAGTAAGTCAAGTTGAGATTGTTTCGACTATAAGCGGTATAGGGCGACGCCAGATTACTAATCGAACGCGTATGCTCCACATTCGCATTGAGCACACCGGCCCTATCTCCTATTTGGAAGCCTTTACTCAATGCTACCGACTTTGTTTTGGGCTCCATCGTGAACTCGACAATAAATGGGGTGCGACCCTTGCGAGTGTTTATCTTCACCATACCATTCGATAAATCTCCGTACTCAACCGAGGGAATACCCGTAACAACCTCTATTGATTCGATATTGGAAGAACCAATGTTGCGCAAATCAACACCTTTAGTTTCGTTCAAAACGGCGTTATTTTCCAAGCGCTGACCATCTATATTGATTGCCGTGCCAAAGGATGCGTGCCCAAGTTCGCTGGTCGCTCCGGAATGTAGTGCTATGCGATTTGATGACGTCGCAAGATTTTGATCTCCAACTGTTTTACCTCCCGGCAACAATGTGGTCACATAGTTCAGATTAACCAACTGAGAATGCTCCAATGTGTTACGATCGATAATGTAGGAACTTGATTGATTCTCAGTGCGACGTTGAGCTGTGACTACCACCTCTTCAAGAGTTAGATTGTTTTCGCTCATGGCGATATCTTGAATATTTTTGCCTGCCACTAATTTCAGCTCGATAGTCTGAGCCTGATAGCCAAGATAGGATACCTGTGCCGTAATGATTGACTTGCCGATATCTTGAATCTCATAATAACCCTCATTATCACTGATAGCCCAAAGACCTTTTGAGTCTATCATAATAATAGCTCCAACTATCGGTTCTGAGCTGTTTTTGTCTGTTATGCGTCCTGAAAGCGAAATCAAATTTTGAGCATAACATTCAACTGAACCAATGACAATGATGCCTATGAGTAATGTCAATAGATTTTTCAATTCAACAATTTGTAATTTTACCGAGTGCAAAATTACCAGCGATAATCAAGGTGGGCAATACTCCAATTTTAGTATTTTGGAGAGCTATCGAACACTTTTTCACTAAATTTTGGTATTGCCTATTTATAAATAGATTAGTAATTTTGCAACTACAAATACCGATAAAATGGATAATTCGATGAGTTATAAATTAACTGATAAAATGCGTGATCTGGTCAATGACAACAGTGCATTGATCCTTGTCATGGGGCGTTTTGGTATATCTTTAGGATTTGGCGACAAATCAGTCAGAGAGGTGTGTCGAATGCACCACGTTAATGAAAACACTTTCTTGGAAGTCGTCAATTTTGTGTCAAACAAAAGCTACAATTACGAATCTATTTCATTATCATCGCTTATCGGATATTTGAAACAGGCTCATGAATATTATTTAGATTTTAATCTACCAAATATCCGCCGAAAACTTATCGATGCTATTGATTGCTCGGGGACAGATGAGCTCGCAATGCTAATTTTAAAATTTTATGATGAGTATGTCATCGAGGTAAGAAAGCATATGGAGTATGAAAATGATGTGGTATTTTCATATGTAGAACAATTGTCTCAAGGATTTCTGAATCGCAATTTTACAATCTCTAATTTTGCGGGGAAGCACACTCCCATTGGCTACAAACTCAAAGAGCTGAAAGATATTATCATTCGATATTATCCCGAAAAGAACAACTACCAACTTAATCAGGTACTTTTAGAAATCATTTTAAGTGAGCAAGATTTAACTTCGCACTGCATGATTGAGGATAAGTTATTTGTTCCAGCTGTCAAACTCGTTGAACAGCAATTAAAAAAGAGTGGGCAGATTCTATATACCGATGAAACGGATAGCGAAAGCATCGATAAAGATAAGTTGGAGGTACTAAGCGATAGAGAGAAAGATATTATTATTTGCGTAGCGAAGGGTATGAACAACAAGGAAATTGCAAATTATCTATATCTATCTGTTCACACCGTAACCACCCATCGCCGCAACATCTCAAACAAACTACAGATTCACACTACTGCCGGATTGATAATTTATGCAATAGCAAATAAGTTGATAAACATCGCGGAGATTCATAATTAAAATGCTGACAATAATAAACATTGGTTAGGAGTAAACCGGATTTGAGTCTCATCCCCGACAAAACTATCAATTCTCGCTCGTAGAATACGTGGAGATGTATTAACCATAGTTTGCAAAAATCCCATTTCTCCTAACTCTGTCCATTTTTGATAAAATGTGATAAAATCACTCCCTCGATTTGATTTATACCTGTTTTTTACTATTTTTGCAGATGAAAGATTAAAACAATCAATCCCTAACGTAAAATCACCCATGAAACTAAAACACCTCGTAGCAGGTCTTATTGCGCTTGTATCAGTGTCGGCATCAGCCACCCCACCAACAACAGTCAACACCGACCAACTCCCCGACAGTGTATACCTCATGGCATACTTCACTTCTCCGGCACAACACCTATTCTATGCATGGAGCACTGATGGGCTCAACTGGCAAGAAGCCAACGGTGGTAAACCTGTATTTACAGCATATAACGATGCAATATGGATGCGCGACCCCTACCTCAATCGCGTCACCCAAAACGGCAAAAGCACTTTCCACCTCGTGCACACTTGGGGATGGGACAATCCCGCTATTTTCCATTGGCAGTCCGACGACCTAATCAATTGGACAGCAGCCGATGGTGGCACCACCAACGATAGTGGTAAAATATTCGTAATGGACGGCAAAGACGGACGCCCTGAAGCTCCCAACGCATGGGCTCCCGAATTCACCTACGTCCCCGAAGAAGACCTCTTCTACATCTATTGGTCATCTCGCCTCAACGACCGCCAACAACATCATGTCACCACCACACGCGATTGGTTGACATTCAGCACTCCTCGTCCACTATTCGACCCCGGATTCACCGCAATTGACCTCACCGTAGTGCGCCACGGCAACACTTTCCATGGATATTACAAAGATGAACGCAACGGCGAAAAAACTATTCTCTATGCCACTACTACAAGCCTCGACCCCGCAGTTGACACATTCAGCGATAAAGGACGTATTCTCCCCCTTGACTACAAAGTAGAAATTGAAGGACCCACTGTATTTAAGAAAATCGGCGGCGAAGGTTATATTGGATATTTCGATAAATTTATCGGAGATGCCGGACTATCCTACATCGAATGTACCGACCTCGACAAAAATAATTGGCGATTGATACCCGATTCAGAGGTGACCAACGTGAATGAAGTAAAACATGGTAGCGTAATAATAATCTCACGCGAAGAGCTTCTCCCTCTTCTCAAATAACCATACTGAATTATACATCAAACCTATACAGCAGGGCAGCAGAATCATCTACCGCCCTGCTATATTATTTTCAGCCATTAACAGAAAGAGATTCGTAGACCATTGCATATCAACGTATTAACAAATCACACTTCGAAATAATCGAAAATAATCGCAAAAAAGTCGCTTAAATATTTGCACAACTCAAATAAAAGGCGTAACTTTGCATCGCTTTTGAGGGGAAACCAAGGCAACAAGGACACCCCTAAAGCCAATAGGGAGATTCGCTAGCTCAGCAGGTAGAGCACAACACTTTTAATGTTGGGGTCCTGGGTTCGAGCCCCAGGCGGATCACGAAAAGGAGTTCTAACGAACTCCTTTTTTTTGTTTTACATTCACCGAAACTCGTAATATATGGATACTTCAAATCTGCGACAGATTCCATAATTTCTTTTTAGCGGACAGTAATATTATTTTTTTACTTTTCTAATCATCATTTCAAAAATTTCAGTAATTTTGTTCTAATGGACTTTAACCTATAATTATTGCCTGTGAAAACTTACCATGAAATAACAAGATTACTCTTTATCTCCGTCATATTTTGCATAACATTAAATATTAATGCCGCAATAACAACTGAATGTTGTGATTCTTTGCTGATGGTCCTTGACGAAGAAATTCTACAAAAACCGAAACATGAAGCCGTAAAACGTAATCGCATAGCTCATTTACACCGTCAATTAAACAATGCCATAACCGACAAAGCGCGTTTTGATTACTGCAATAAACTTTTTAATGAATACTGCACATATTCGATGGATACTTCCATTATTATAGCTCGCGAGTGTCGTTTAATTGCAAATCGGCTAAATAACGATAGCATCAAATGGCTTGCGGCTATGATGGAAGCTGAAGCACAAAAAGGGATTGGCAATTATAGCATTGCTCTTGCTATAATGGATTCTATTCCCAAAGCCGCTTCAATTGTTCATCGAAATCCCTATTATAATCGTTATTGTTCTCTTTATACATCATTATATGAGAACACATACCCCCGAGAGGACGCTGAACCATATTTTCGAAAATTAAAGGCTTATCGTGACACTTTATCTAATTGCTATCCTAAAGGGTCGTGGGGCAATATCCTCAACTTGGCCGAAGCTCATAAACTCAAAGGTGAGTATCAAGAAGCTTTAGATATCTACAAAGCTTACGAAATCCAGCGAACCGACGAGCCAATAGATTCCGCTGTGTATTTTTATGCTATTGGTGAAACCTATCGACTTCTTGGCGATAAAGAAAATGCGATTAAATATCTTGCCAAATCGGCAATTCTTGATTTACGCAATTGCATAAAAAAATATATGTCGTTGCAATCTTTAGCTTTTCTTATCAATGAACTTGGTGATAGTGAGCGAGCATATACCTACATCTCATGTTCAATGAACGACATACAATTTTGCAATGCTCGCAGCCGAATTTCTAAGATTACTGAATTCATGCCTGTAATTAATGATGCATTTATGGAGAAGTCGGCAATAGTTGCACGAAATAAGATGCTAATCATCATAATGGTCTCGCTATTATCTACATTCTTGATTATAATGCTTTTAATTGTTCGCAAAAAGGCGTCAAAACTTGCAGCAGAGCGAGAGCATCTCAATAGCAAGAATGAGGAATTAATTGAAATGCAACAGCAGCAAGACGAACTCAACCAACGCCTTTCCGAACTAAACGACCGATTGAAAGAATCAAACCATGTTAAAGAAGAATATATAGCCTATCTTTTCAATCTTTGTGCTGAATATATCGACGACATGGACAAACTACGTCTATCGCTCAATCGAAAACTAAAAGCGGGACAAATACAAGAAGCAGCGAAAGAATTAAATCACTCCAAATCATCGGAATATTTAAAAATATTTTTAGAAAAATTCGATACAATTTTTTTAGACTTATTCCCCGGGTTCATAGAATCATTCAATGAATTGTTGCAACCCGATGCTCGCATCTATCCTCATAGTGGGGAATTATTAACACCCGAGCTCCGCATCTATGCGCTCGTTCGCCTCGGCATTAATGACTCAACAAAAATTGCGAGTCTACTTCACTACTCCCCACAAACAGTCTACAACTATCGTCTGAAAACACGAAATAAGGCCATTGTTCCCAAGAAGGAATTTGCCTCAAGAGTGGCGAAATTGTAAGTTTTTATGCCTACCTAACAGAGTTATAATATTTACTATCACCGGCACATAACACACTATTATACAAAGGAATAAATATTTCAACATTTTACTTTTAGCTTTACCCACTATTGCGTAAATGTTCATAGTAAAATATATTTGCATTAATGGCTCTACCAAATAATGCCATGAAAGAACTTGCACCATGAAAACACAATACCACAATTATGTTGCAGTCTTTCTGTTTTATGTTTTACTGTAAATGTTTATTTTAATGAAACAGTTGAAGATTTCTTCTTTGAGAAGGGTGCTCATAGCAGCGTTCCTTCTTGTTGCGATTTCATCCTACGCCCAAGTGTCAGTCACGGGGCTTGTGTTGGACCGCCAAAATGAGCCCATCATCGGGGCTTCGGTATTTGTAAAAAATACCCAAACCGGTACTGCAACCGACCTTGACGGACGTTTTACTCTCAACGTACCTTCTAAGGAATCAATTCTCGTCGTTTCGTTTGTTGGTTACGAATCGACTGAAGTACCAGCCAACTCACCGCTTTTGTCGCAAGGGATTATACTTGACGAGAATGCTCAAATCCTCGACGAAGTAATGGTAATCGGTTATGGTAGCGTTAAAAAATCTGATGCGACAGGTTCTGTTGTCGCAGTTAAGCCCGACGATTTCAACAAAGGCAACCGAGTGTCGGTTCAAGATGCCATGGTTGGTAAAATCCCCGGCGTAAACGTTGTTTCCGGCTCAGGAGCGCCCGGTTCAGGTTCTACCGTACGTATTCGTAGCGGCGCGTCACTATCAGCGTCCAACGACCCATTATTCGTTATCGATGGTGTGCCTATCGACAACTCCGACATTGAAGGCGCCAGCAACCTTATTGGTGGTATCAACCCCGAAGATATCGAAACATTCACTGTGCTTAAAGATGCGTCAGCAACTGCAATTTATGGTTCACGTGCATCAAATGGTGTAATTGTAATCACAACTAAAAAAGGAACCGACAAACTGAAAGTCAACTATACCGGTTCATTCTCTGTCGGAACCGTGGCGAAGAAACTCAACGTGCTATCAGCCGATGAGTTCCGTGCATTTGTACCCACAATTACCGGAGTTCCAGCCGATGCAATTTACGGCACTACATCAACTAATTGGCAAGATGAGATATATCGCACGGCTATCGGGCATGAGCACAATGTCTCTGTTTCCGGTAAAGTTAAGGCGATTGAAAGCCCATATCGCGTATCAGTTGGCTACACCAATCAAAATGGTATCTTAAAAACCAATAATTATCAACGATTGACATTAGGCGGAGGTATCTCTCCCAAATTATTTGACGACCACTTGAATATCAACCTCAATATCAAAGGTTCATTTGAAAACAACAAGTTGGTTGAAAACAGCGTAGTTGGTAATGCTATTTCCTATGACCCCACTCGTCCGGTTATGACAGGTAGCGAAACAGCTGCCACCGACCCCGGTCTTGGTTACTTCATTTGGAAAAACGGAGATTCCCCCATGGCAATTCAAACTGATAACCCCGTGGCTCAACTCTATCTTCAAGATCGCGTCAACAAAGTGACTCGTTCAATCGGTAATGCTCAATTTGACTATAAGATTCATGGACTTGAAGACTTGCGTTTAAATCTTAATCTTGGTTACGATGTACTTCGTTCAAAATATGACCGCGATGTACCTGAACTCGCAGGTATGATGTACACCGGCAATCAAAAAGATGGCACAGGACTTGACTACCATGCAGTGCAAGACAAACGCAACTACCTTCTCGACTTCTATGTTGACTATCACCACGAATTTGGCAATAAGCACGACTTTAGTGTGATGGGAGGTTACGGATGGCAACACTTCTGGAAAAAATATGATGCCACTACACATGACACTTATGGTAACGAACTTTCATCTCCCACTCACTACGAAACAGAATACTACTTATTGTCGTTCTATGGTCGCGTCAACTATTCATACGATAGCCGCTACCTTCTAACCGCTACTTTGCGTTCAGATGCATCATCTCGCTTCCACAAAGACAATCGCTGGGGCTTATTCCCCTCTGTGGCTCTTGCTTGGCGCGTGATGCAAGAAGACTTCATGAAAGACCAAGATATCGTATCAGATTTGAAAGTGCGCGTAGGCTATGGTGTTACCGGTCAGCAAGATATCCTTAACGACTATCCATGGATGACAACATTCAGCGTATCTTATCCTGAGTCAAGTTACCTTTTCGGCGACAAGTGGTATCAAACATATCGTCCTAACGGATTCGACAACGACATAAAATGGGAAACTACTCGCACATGGAATGCAGGTATTGACTATGGATTCCTTCAAAATCGCATCTATGGTTCTATCGACTACTACAAACGATTTACCAAAGACCTTCTCAACACAATCAGCGTACCGGCAGGCGTAAACTATGCACCGGTAATTACCACCAATATTGGCTCAATGGAGAATCAAGGTGTGGAAGTTGCTATCAACGCTATCCCCGTGAAGACTAAAGATTGGGAATGGAGCATTGGCTTAAACTACACTTGGCAACAATCTGAAATTACCAAACTCAACGTTGTTGACTCCGACCAAAACTTCGTTCAGACCGGAGCAATCTCGGGAACAGGTAAATACGTACAAGCATTCATGGTAGGAGAAACACCATATACATTCTACCTCGCACAACAAGCTTACAGCGAAGATGGCAAACCCCTTGAAGGTCAATATGTACAACCCGACGGCACAGTGTCATCAACTGAAACACGCTACAACACCGGCAAGAGCGCTCTTCCCCACTCTCTTCTCGGATTCAACACCCGAGTATCATATAAGAATTGGGACTTCGCAATCAGTGGTCACGGCACATTCGGCAACTACGTTTACAACTATGTTGAAGCCGACCAATATCTACAACAAGCCTATAGTGACCAAGGTTCATTCTCCAACTTGTTGCATTCTACCGTTAACACCGGTTTCAATATCCAGCAACTCTATTCCGACTATTTCCTCGAAGATGGTTCTTTCTTCCGTATCGATAATATTACACTCGGATATACATTTGAGAAACTTTGGAATACAAAGAGTAATCTCCGCCTCACATTTGGTGTGTCTAACGTGTTTACAATCACCGGCTACAATGGTATAGATCCTGAGCTCTACTCCGGCATCGACCGCGAAATGTATCCACGTCCTCGCACATTCTCTCTCGGGCTTAATCTTAACTTCTAATTCATAAAACAATCCGATATGAATACCATAAAAAAATATATTTATACGCTACTTGCCGTTATTGCATGCTCGGTTGCGCTTTCATCATGTATCGACGACCTCGACACAATGCCCCTTGACGACAATCAGCTTGTAAGCGATCAGGTTTACAACACCGAAGAAGGATATATCGGTGTATTGGCTAAATGCTATTCATCATTAGTACTCACCGGACAAAAAGGTGGTGACGGAGGTGATGGCGACCTTCAAGGTGCCAACGAAGGCTACTCAGGCTACGTGCGCTTGCTTTTCTACATGCAGGAACTTTGTACCGACAATTTCCTCATGCCATCATCTTCAAATGGCTTGCGCAAATTGCTCAATCTCACATGGGACGCCTCTAATGCTTCGGTAATCACATGGACTTATCAACGCCTTTATATGGCTATTGCATATAGCAATGAATTCTTGCGCGAATGTACCGAAGGTAAATTGCAAGAACGCGGTCTTTGGGACGCAATGAAAGATGACTATCAGGCATATCGCGCCGAAGCTCGCTTTATCCGTGCCTACTGCTACTCTATGCTTTGCGATTTCTTTGGCTCTGTTCCCTACGTCGATGAAAACACCGGTGTTAAGGACCTTCCTGTTCAATGGTCGCGCAAAGACATTTTCAACTATGCTGCCAACGAGTTGAAAGCAATAATCGGTGAAACAGAATCTACCGACCTGCTCAATGAACCAAAACAAAGCCTCTATGGCCACGTTGACAAAGTTGCTGCATGGTTCTTGCTATCACGTATGTATCTAAATGCTGAAGTTTGGACTGGTGAAGATGGTTACCAAAAAGCCTACGAATATGCTAAAAAGGTGATTTCAAGCAATGCATATCCATTAGCTTCTGACTATCGCCACATCTTCCTCGCTGATAATGACAATTGTTCGGAAATCATTTGGCCCCTTGTACAAGACGGTCTCATGGCACAAAGCTCTGCCGGTACTAACTTCTACGTTAAAGCGTTCGTGAATGGTCCGATGGATGAACTTTACCAAACCGGCGTAGGCTCAAAAGGTTGGGGTAACGTTCGTGCTAAAACTACTCTTGTCGACGTTTTTGATGAAAGCGACATCTACTTTGACAAAAACGACACTTGGGGAAATAACAAAAATGACAAGCGCGCTCAATTCATGACTGCTCTTGACAATCAGACTAAAAACACTTGGGATGACAATGAAGCAATGACCAGCTTGTTTACTTGTGGATATGGCTACATCAAATGGCGTAATGTCACTAAAGAAGATGAATTACACCCATCGGGCGACACTTACGTATCTATCGACTTCCCAATGTTCCGCACCGCCGATGCTTATCTAATGGCAGCAGAAGCAATTCTACGCGGTGCATCAGGCACACGTGCCGAAGCGCTCGAATATGTCAACGAAATTCGTATGCGTGCTTACATGTCGGACAAATATGCAGCGCCCTATGCTAAGTCTGATGTTTCAGGAAAGATTTCCGATCCAGAGTTGACTCTTGACTTTATTCTTGATGAACGTCAACGCGAACTTGCATCGGAAGTTGTTCGCCGCACCGACTTAATTCGTTTCAACAAGTTCACAAAAGGTCTCAATTGGGACTGGAAGAACGAACAACGTCTTGGTGCCGACGTTGCCGACCACTTCAACCTTTTCCCAATCCCTGAAAGCGAAAGAACCAACAATCCATCTCTTGTTCAAAATGATGGATACGCAAGTTCTATCAACTAATTAGTTTAAGTATATTGTTGCGGATATGTATCCTCGCAGGAGGATACAATCCGCAACTTTTTTCTATATCGATATGAAAAAATTTCTCTCAATACTACTATTACTATCAATTACTCCCCTCTTCGCAATTGCTCAAACAGCAAAAGAGGAAGTATTTGAAACGATAGAAAAGGCCGGTGGAGTCTACTATGCCTATCCGGTCACCGAAAGCCTTAACACTCCTCCGCCTAAAGGCTATGAACCATTCTACATCAGCCATTACGGTCGACATGGCTCTCGCTATCTTATCGGCGACAATGACTACAAATGGGTACTTGACTTAATGGAGGACGCAAATCAAGCCGGAGCATTAACTTCTCTCGGCGAAGATGTACTCTTGCGACTTAGAGAGGTATGGGTTGAAGCCGAAGGACGAGGAGGAGATTTATCCCCTCTTGGTGTGCGCCAACAAAAAGGCATTGCCAAACGCATGTTTAAAGCGTTCCCGGAGGTATTTGCCGGCAATCCTGCCATGTCGGCTCGCTCAACTATCGTGATGCGTTGTGCAATGAGTATGGATGCTTTTTGTGAAAGCCTTAAAGAGGAAAAGCCCTCGCTCGACATCACTCGTGAAGCAAGCAACCGCTACATGTGTTATATGAACTACCACAGCGAGAAATCCAACAAATTCACTGCACAAGATGGTCCATGGGTTGAGGAATATCGCAAATTTGAAGAAGCACATACTCGCCCCGACCGTCTCGTTGCATCTCTCTTCTCCGACAAAGAGTATATACTCCGCAATGTTAATCCGGACAAAGTAATGTGGGGCTTCTATTGGATTGCCGTAGATATGCAAAACATGGAAACGAAGGTGAGTTTCATGGACTTATTTGAAAAGCAAGAAATGTTTGACCTTTGGCAGACTTTCAACTATCGATTCTACGTATGCGATTCCAACTATCCTTTAAGCAACGGAATGCTCATTGACAATGCAAAACCGCTGCTTCGCAACGTACTCGCAACCGCCGAAGATATTATTTCTTCCGGGCAGAACGGTGCGACACTTCGCTTCGGTCACGACGGCAATCTCATTCCATTCACAGGAATACTACGGCTTAAAGACTGCTACAACCAAGAGGCTGACCCTTACAACTTCCACAAAGCATTTTCAACATTCCGAATTGCACCGATGGCAGGCAATGTGCAGATTGTGTTTTTCCGAAACAAAGGGGGTGATATCCTCGTTAAATTCCTTCATAATGAACGCGAGACATCGATACCAATCGATACCGACTGCTACCCCTTCTATCACTGGAACGACGTAAAAGCGTTCTGGAGTTCAATCCTTGCAGAATAAACGACAATACAATCGAGAAAGAACAGCCCGTATTTACGGCTCCTCTTTAAATCACAAAACAACGATCCCCCTTTTGAGTTGCATTTCCTCAAAAGGGGGATCTATTTAATTCTCAATTACTCAAAAGAGTATTTAGGGGGTATATGTTTTATTTTGGAATGGGCATTTACTATCCTGTAATATTGCTTTACCATCGAAAATCTGCCAAGTGTTGGTAAAATCAAATCCGTCGTAGCTACTCTTGTCGCCGGGATTGCTAACGTAAGTATCAGCAATGTTATTTGTCTGAGAGCCTTTTGTGTAGTAGGTATAGTCATCATACAAATCGGGACCATATTTATAATCACCCACTATAGCGTAGTTAGTTTCGCCATAATTGGCAAGACGCAACAGATAACAATAGCGGTCGGAATATCCGATAATACCACCTGCTTCGCCACCACTTTCGCTAACTTTGCCTGTATTATAGCAATCGTGCACCCAAGAGTCATGGTCATTCCAATCCACGGCTCCCTCTTCGGCATAGCCAACGATACCACCAACCTCGGAATCACCATCACAAACGACACTTCCCTTGTTGGCACACCAGCCTATCTCAAGATTTGTTGACTGATAAGCACCGGTGGGGTCTTTTCCCATTTTGCCAATGATCCCCCCTGTGCGACACCCGCTCGAACTATGAACGGTGCCATGATTGGCACAGTTGTAAATACGTCCTTTAGTATCGGGCATCAATCCTACGATGCCTCCGGTTGTGCTGTTTTTCCCTTGAATACATCCATAGTTGGCGCAAGAGGTCACTTGAATATAGTAATCGCCATCTCCATGCATATAGCCAACAATGCCGGCAACATCTGTTTGACCTATGACATTACCCACGTTGACGCAATTATGAAAGAACGTGCGAGCTTGCGTAGTTTCGCCATAATTGGCAGCACCGGCAATACCACCTACATTCTCACTTCCTTCAACTTGAGCATAATTAATGCAATAATTAATCTTGCCGTCCTTGGTAAACTTGCCACATATTCCGCCAACATCCTTACCAACTGCTTTTAGCGAGCCATTATAGATACAATTAGACACAACGCATGAAGTAGTTGACAATTCGGCACTACCGACAATTCCACCGATACTATCCGATCCTGTGACATTGGCATTAGCATAAATTCCACTGATAGTACTATTTGTTGCATGCCCAACAGCACCACCTACTCTACTGTTTCCATTTACATTAGCTTTGTAACTAACGTTAAACCTGTCGGCTTTAGGAATCGATGATGAAAATGACACAATATTTGAACTTGACAAGGTAGAGTTTGACATCAATCCTACGATGCCACCCACACACATATTACCCGACACTGTCAACGCATTATTGAATTCTATTTCTGTATAATAAAAATCCAAATCTGTACCGGCTAATTCCCCGACAAAACCACCTACAACATTCTTCGTTGCACTAATGCCATCTTCTCCGAATAACACCTTTGTAGTGCCACTCATGCTGATATTGGTATCCGACAACTTGCCTACAATACCACCAATGGTCTGCATTCCGCTGATATTTTTATTTTTTACAGCATTTTCACTTCCGAGCTGGAGTCGACCGCTACCCGAGAATTCTCCTATGAGCCCTCCGATATATTTCTCTCCTCTGAGGAATGAACTTACCGTGCAATTATCAACACAAACGGTGTAGCTACTTGCACATGACCCTATAAGACCACCTACATAGTCGTTTTGGGCTTTAATCGAGGTCGTGACTTCACAACCGCTGATATAGCACACATTGCTTGTCGACACTACATTTCCAATCAATCCTCCTGAATAATTTCCCGACGAATAGATAGGGGTCACATCTTGATTGGCACTGGAAACCTCATGCGTAATTTTGACTTTATCGATATTGAAATCTGAGTTATACACACTGCCGATAAGCCCGCCGACACAGCTTTTGCCACTAACAGCAATTATTTTATCGGAAGTTCCGGCCGATTTGACTGTCAACGATGCGTTCTCTAATTTTCCGATAAGTCCGCCGATATTTTGCGAGTTGTCATATCCCGATTGAGAAGAAATGTCGGTGTGGTAATACACATTTGAGATTTTAACTTTTCCGTTTACCACCCCCGCCAAAGCTCCGGCATTGTTGTTGATATTTTTCATTGAAGCGTCAATCTTCAAATTTGAAATCGTCGCACCATCACGAAGCACGGAAAACATGCCTCGATTAGAGTCGATACTGTCTTTCCCCGATCCGAAATACTCAAAAGAGATTGTATTATTTCCACCTTCGTAGTTTCCTGCAAATTCTTCACAGCCATATCCTCTGTTAGTGTTGTTGTAATCGTATATGGCTTCAAATGAAGCTTCCTGCGAAAAGTATTGACCTCTACCCTTCTCGGTATCCTTCATAAGTTGGAACTTAAACGTATCAAAATCCTCAGCCGTTTTAATCCTATAGGGGTCAGATTCAGTGCCGGAGCCACCTTCGTCGCCAAAGTTATATGCCATCATCTTGTAGTTGACACAATGAAGCATATTGTCCTTGAACTCCACATTGAGTTTTGTTTTAAGGGATTCACCCGCCATAGTTTCACATGACATAATGTAGATTCCATCGGCAATCACACCCATTTCCTCTAATGGCATCTTTATGACATGGACATTTTTCCCGCGATCCACACTCGCCACTATCGAGTATTCTTGATGCCCGTCTTGCGGCATCAAGTTCACCACAATTTGAGTAATATCGGGGTCCAACTCCAAATAATCGCTTGGCAGATAGAACATGGAATGATCATCATTGAGTTGAGACCCAATTTGGTTACTGACCACTTCGTCATCGCTACACGATGCGAAGCCTAAGCCTAAAGCCAAACTCACCGAAATAATTGATATAAACTTATTCATTTTTGAATAGATAAAATTTACATATTAATTATAAAGCAAATCAATCATTGCGCATCTCCGATTTAAATGGAATAGCAAACCCTGCGCCCTCTGGGATCTCCCATTTTTCCGATGCTCCGATATTCCATGGATACGCTGCGGGGTTTTTCAAATCGTTAATTGAGATTGTGCCACAACCATCTCCGGGCATGTAAGTATCATCGTCGAGAATCAGCAAGTCGCCATAGTCGGCGTTATATGTGCGATAAAATAAATTTGAGGTATTTGACACCATACTACTATTCTTCCACAATGAGATGCAACGACGTATTTCAGATTTCCTTTCGGCGGTACCAACGAAATGACCTCCGCGCACCCCCGCCGTATTGAGGCAGTCATATACTCTACCATGGTCGCCCAAATGCCCAACGAGACCACCCACATAGAACAGGTTGTTATTATCTTTAGCAACGACATCTCCTGCATTGACACATTGCGACACTATTACCGCATTTTCTGCAGTTTCACTAATCATCGATGAAGTAGAGACACCACAACCGAAAATTGTTGTACCCATTCCCACTGCAGTGAACACGAGGCTTGCTCCGCCTGTTGCAAAAACAGAAGCGACTGATGCAATAGTTGTTGCGGCAATAGCCACCGCCGATAGTGCGGTATGAACTATATTTGTAACTCTCACTGAATTGCTCACATCATTAGCGAGAGCGTCACGCTTATTATTGATATTGGCGTTGATTATAGAATCATTTGAGCCGGTGGTATAATATTCAAGTTGACTGTTAGTTGCATCAACATAATTGGTCTTAAGCGCACCGGCATTAATTCCCTCATAAATTACAACATTGCTATTTGAGCGCAAATTCTCCAATTTACTATTTATCTGTGTTATATCATCGGAGGCTGTTTCTTTTAAATCAGTCATCAATTCATTCCATTCTTGCTTATCATAATGCGCCGCCCAAGGATAAATCATCAATCCCGAATCAATCCCTGCCAGGACTACCGTGACACCGACGCTGACAGCTTGCGCAACATACTTACCTACTCCGGTAGCGATATCGGCAATGCAACCTATTACCGGACCGACAAAGAATGATGAAGCCATATCCGCAACTATCATAACAGTAGAAGCGATATTCAATCCCGATATATCATCAGTTTTGCCAAGCTCACCGACAATCCCTCCGACATTCTTATATCCTGTCACCTTTCCGAAATTGCCACTATGATGGAACACCGAATAGTTGATAGCCAAAGCACACACTCCTCCAACATGGGAGCTTTCGCTTTTCGCCGTTACCGAACCATAGTTATGCGAAAATGCGACTGAGCCGAATTCTGTTTTGGAAACTAACCCCGCTACAAAGTTGTTACCTGAGATATTTCCGGAATTCACAGTGTTGTGAACTACGGCAAGGGATGTGTTGCCTACACCTCCTGAAATATAGTCACCCTTGCCGGTGACATTGCCGGTGTTATAGCCACCATAGCAACCGAATTGCGCCTCTCCGCAAAGTCCACCTACGTTGTCACTACCGCTGATATTCCCCTCATTTCCACAATAGCGCAAATAGGTGTTATTGAACATCATCGGGTCGGATTTAGTTCCGGCTCCGGCTGCACGCGTACTCCCAATGATACCTCCAACACCGGTGTAGCCCGACACACTTCCTTGATTAATGGAAGTGGTGATAAAAGAGACTGTCGAACCGCCAACGAGTCCACCGGCACCAATACCGGCAGTTCCGGATTCCGACGGATTATAACGACGAGCGCCCACAATTGTTGCTTTATTCTTACATGAGATAACCTGCAGAGTGTCGCAACTTCCCACCATTCCGCCAGCGCCGGAATAGTCGGATGTGACGCTACTGGTGGCCGTAGTTTCACACTTATTTATTGATAGATTAGTATACAAGCCTGAGCCGCCCACAATACCTCCGGCATTGAGCGTTGCTGAAATTGTAGTGCCATCAACCTTGCAGGAATTAATCATAGCCATTGCATTCAAATCCAAGCAGCCCAATATTCCCCCCATCATCATCGTGTTACGCTCTCCAAGTTCATTGTAACCCGACACTACCGACGATGACACCGTACAGTTGCTAATGGTCGACGAAGTGCGCTTATCGCCCGATTGCAACACACAACCTGCAACAACCCCGACAGCTGCATCACCTTTAATCTCCGCACCCACGATGTTTAAACTGTCGATTTTTGCATCAAGCAAATAACCGAAAAAGCCCACACCGTTCATGTCGCGTGTTTTAGCCCAAAGATTTTTTATCGAGTGAATCGTACCTTTGACATCAGCACCGATATATGTACCGCGGAATGGATTGGCAGCCGTACCTATCGGCAGCCAACCGAAGTTGCTATCACTGCGATAGGAAGCATAGTCCATATCGATGTCGGCAACTTGACGATACACCGCCTTGCTCGCTAATTCATTTCCATCTTCAATAGCGAATGTCAAATCCAAGAGATGAGTGTAGCTTGAAATGATGAACGGATCCTCTCCGGTGCCGCTGCCATACATATTCATCTCTGAATTATAATTATTCAGAACGTGGCTTCTGCCATTTTCAATTTTTACCGAGCACCCAAGGCCATAATGAGCTGTCGGCGACTTATCATTATATGGCTTCCCATGCTCATATTCCAAGTAGAGCAAACTATAGGTGCCCTCTTTCAATCCGGTCTCCATCAAAATTGTGGGAACATTGTCTACATGCACAATCTCCCCATCGCGCTTAATAATAGACCCATCGGGGGCCGTCATGTAGCAAGTGAACAACGAATCGGGGAATCCATGAAGCCCCAACGGAATTGCTATCGTGCGATGTGCACCAACAAAAACGTCATCCCCACCGGTATCTCCCGAAGGAATCTCAACATCATCTTCACATGATATAATCCCAAAGAGCATAATCAAACTCAGAAATCGTACAAAAAACTTAGTCATACCAAATAATATATCAGATAAATTTTTCGCAATATAAATACTTTTTTCTCAAATAGTCATAAACTTCTGAGAATTATTAAGAAAGATTAGCTAAAATCCTCAAATAGTATAAAATATTTAAACCGGGCATAAGCCAATTAAATATTATTAAAAATAAATATACTTCAAAAAATTCATGCTCAAATAAGGACCAAAAAGGACCAATCGAAATTCATATTATGAGATTACATTTGCAATAATAACCAATTAAATCACAGTCTTATGAAAAAACTATCTTTCAAATGGGTGTTGCCCATAATGGCAATGCCAATGTTAATGGCGAGTTGCAATAGCGATGAGCCTTGTCCGGAGGTTGCCGAGTATGTGACAATTGATCGCGTAGGAGTCGGCGAACTTCAATCACGCAGTGAAATCAGCGCCACCAACAACCTCTTGAATTCTAAGGCTCACATTCAATTGTGGTTCGATTCCGGCAAAGATGATACTCGCTACAACGCAACAAGAATGCATTGGAGTTGCAATGGCTCAAGCTGGTCAACAAGCGAAGTGTTGTTGTGGGGAGGTGGCACTGCAAAATATATTGCCCTATGTAGTGATGACGGTTGGGGATTTGATGGCGAGCCGAAATTTCGCTGGCAAGAGTTCATTGATGACTATAGATTTTCTATAGGATCTTCGGCTTTCAGTAATATGTCCGTCAAATCGTTGTGGCCTGACATATTGGTGGCACAAGGAACTGCTACAAGTTCATCGCTCAACTTAAAGTTTACGCATGCATTGGCTAAGGTGAAAATCAATACTAATATTCCTACTTCGGAAACGTATAGTAGCGTTGGTGCAAACATGTATAATTTATGTACAGGTGCCGAATGTTCAGTAAGCGTCACCGACGGATTGAAATTCTATCTCGAAAACCAATCCCTTGATCTACAATTCTTTGTATCAGATAACACAGGAGAGTATTATACCTTAGAAACATTGGTAATACCCCAGAGTGCCAATGATTTGACAATTAAAATCAGCCTCTATAATCAGGGAAATAGCACAAACTATATAGTGAAATTTGACAACACCCAGACTTTTGAATCCGGAAAAATCTATGAATATGACGTAGTATTAGGCGATTCTAAAGCCGAATTGGAAAATGTCACCGTATCTCAGTGGGATGACGAAGTTAATGCAGGAAATTTCGTAACAGAATAATAAACGACAATAATCAACTATAAACAAAAACAGACTATGAAATCAATTAAATATATCAGTGGGTTAATTGTCGCAATGATGACGGTATCATCATGTAATAATGATGACATGCCTCAAGTAGTAGGCGACAATGATGTAAAAGTGTCAGCCACAATATCCGGAATACAATCAAGAGCAAACACCGAGGGGAATGGAGGTCAATTCTCGGCAGGCGACAAAATTGTATTGACAAATACCACTAATAATACTACCGCAACTTATGTGACCGCCGATGGAAGTGGGGCATTTGCGCCTGTGGGAGAAGAAGTTGTAACATGGGCTCCAAGCGTGAAAAACACTTTCCGCGCATATAGCCCGGAAACATCTTCCTACGAATCGTTCACCATTCCGTCGGACCAAAGCACCATAGAAGGAATCCGCTCTGCCGACTGGTTGAAAGCGGAGGCAAAAGATGTGGTTCGTCCAAATGACGCTACATTGACTCTCAATTTCAAGCACCAATTGGTAAAGGTGACCATGACAATTAACGAGTACACCGGCAGCATGGCAGGTGCCGATGTGGCAAGTTTTACTCCTACTGATGTTTCGCTCAATTCGGCAGCTAAAATAGTAGGAAGCGGAGCAGAATACGGATTATACACTATTGCCCCTTATGTAATTGTAGACAACACTGCCGGCAAACATTCATTTGTGGCACTTATCGCGCCTCAAGCATATAAGTCGGGGGATTTATTCATGTCGTTTACTCTCAATGGTCGTTCTTATAAAGTTATGGCAAACTCCGACCTATGCAGCAGCGATTTCTTAAAAGCAGGAAAGAACTATTGTTTCAACCTCAAAGTTGAAGGCATTGAAGAGGTCAGCATTGGCAATGTCAGCGTACTCGACTGGGAAGAAGGTGTTGTAGTTAATAATACCGGAGGTAACCTTTCAACCCCTTATCAAGAAGCAACACTTACTATCGACCCCAACAATCCGGCTCATGCGATAATCCAAGCAGATTCTTATGGGGAAATTTCTACAAATATTTATAGTGCATTTTATGATGCAACAATTCCTGCTGAAGTTACCGATATAACTGTCAAAGGACTATCCGCATACGAACAAGGCGGCTACGACTACCTTGCGAAATATAACCTCGTAATAGAAGATGTAGAAAAAATTACTTTTAAATATGCTTATGTGGGACATGCCGATACTGCGAATGTAACATTTGTCGATGCAACATCTTTATTATGCTGGGAGGGTGGCAAAATTGAAGAACAGAGCGAAATGTATTATGTGCCATACACTGACACATATAAGGTGTTGAAACCATTGGAATACGCAACAGCAGCGATTGTTGACTATTCATGGTTGCATGAAAGATACCCCAATGATCCAATTGCATCTGTAGCCGATAACAGCAAGTCGGAGATGACATTGTATTTGAGCGCAAATCAAAAGAAGATGAATTTGCAAGAAGTAATCAAGGGATATACTCGCCCGAATGTTTATGTTACAACAGATTTGCATGTTTATCGCCCTTCCGATGAGAATTTCTGGGCATCGGGAGAAACAGAGAAAACCAATGTTGAGTTCTGTGGTATCACATACAAGAAAATCATCAAAATCCAATAATCTCCGAATACCAGTAGTGAGTTCGACATTTGGACTCCAAGATTAAATTCATCTGTTAAGAGAAAAAAATAAATACACAAACGTGGCAGAATGCTTAGCATCCTGCCACGTTTTATTTATCGGCCCTCGAAATTTAGCAGTAACCTTAGATTATGGTTCATTTTGTTTCTTCGCATTATATAAGTCGTCAATATCTTGCGGATTCTTGATATTCGAAATCACTCCACCTTCAATAAAATAGTCTTTATATATGCATAGAATCACTTCTAAGTCTATGCTTTCAATATTAGGAAAATATTGTTGAAATAAGCAAATTGGCAATTTTATTCCGTTAACTAAATTGTTTTTTACGACTTGCTTTCCCAACAATTTTTTAGCTCCTGTTAATGTTCCACGAGCTACATATACATAGTCAGTTGGGCGCAGTTTTGGTTTTAATAGTTCCCCAATTCTGACTGCCGCATCATAAACTGTCAAATGCGATATTCCTTTAATGTTTAAAATCTGATTGCTTACATATTTATGTAACTCATCAAATGATTGGAATTTAGCATTTCGGATGTCACTCAAATCATTATTCAATTTCAATTTTTGAATAGCATCATTAATAGCAATATTCGCAAGACGACGTTGATGAGAACCCTTAACTAATGCTCTATGCAATTGCTCCTCAGTAACTACTTTATTTGGACTTTTGTTTTTCCAATTATTATACAAGTTATTTAGCTTTTGTAATCCTTTTACCAAATATCTTTTTTGGTTATAATGGTTTAATATTATAGAAAATCCTGTTGTCATTTTTTAATCATTGTTAGTTTATTCGCAAATATACCAATAAAGGATTCTTTAAATTTGGTCCTTTTTAGTTCTTTTCGCAAGTTCGAGAGCGAAGCCCTATGGAGTGAGGGTCTCCGCGCCCTCACATTTCCCAACCCTAACACCTTCCGAAGGCCGGTAGACCTTAGTCCCATAACTTGCCACTGCGTCTGCCTATGGACTGAGGGGCTCCCGGCCCTCACATCTCATCAACCATAACTTCCTTTCCGAAGGCCGGTAGGCCTTCGCTCCCATATTGCGTCAGCCTATGGACTGAGGGCTTACCAGCCCTCAGATTCTCCAACCCTAACTATCTTCCGATGGCAGGTAGGCCTTCGCTCCCATATCGCGTCAGCCTATGGAGTGAGGGTCTCCGCGCCCTCACATTCTTCAACCCTAACTTCCTTTCCGAAGGCCGGTAGACCTTCGTTCCATAACTTGCCACTGCGTCAGCCTATGGAGTGAGGGCTTACCAGCCCTCATATCTCATCAACCATAACTTTCATTCCGAAGGCCGGTAGACCTTCGCTCCATAACTTGCCACTGCGTCAGCCTATGGACTGAGGGCTTACCAGCCCTCAGATTCTCCAACCCTAACTTCCTTTCCGAAGGCCGGTAGACCTTCGTCCCATAACTTCAAAATTTGCATTTTAGCGAAATAAAACCACTCGAAATTTACATTTTAGCGAAATAAAGTTGCCCATAATTTGCATTTTAGCGAAATAAATATTATTTTTACGACTGATTAACAATATCTTACAAATCAAGACATGGCAAACGACAAAATAACGCTTCAAGTTCTTCTCGAACAGCAAGAATATATATCAAACTACAGCACAAAAAAATGGGTAAGTAGAAAAGAAGAGGAACTATTTGAATTTGATAGTTCCCTCGCTCAAGTTGTAATAGGAGTACGCCGTAGCGGGAAATCTACAATATGCCACAAAGTATTATATGAAAAGGGAATAAAATATGCCTACATTAACTTTGATGATGACAGACTTGCCAATATTAACATTGAAGATTTAAACAACGTATTGTCATGCATATATCAAATATATGGAATAAATATAAAATACATTTTTCTTGATGAAATTCAAAATGTAGATGGATGGCATCTATTTGTAAATAGACTGTTACGAAATAATATGCATGTATTCATTACCGGTAGTAATGCAAAACTATTGAGTGGAGAATTAGCAACACATCTTACCGGACGATACAATGAAATACGTTTATTCCCATTCTCTTTTGCCGAATATTGTATATTCAATAAAATTGATATGCATAATATCACGACTAAAGCCGATGCTAATAGAAAACGTGCTTTCTTGGAATATATAAATATCGGCGGATTTCCCGAGATGCAAACTTTAAGAAACAAACGCGGATATGTCCAGAGTTTAATTGAAGCAATAGTAACAAAAGATATACAAAAACGCTTTAAAATACGCCACATTGATTCTTTACGCAAAACAACTCATCATCTTATAAATTGTGCTTGTCAAGAAATAAATTTTAAACAAATTGCAAAACTATTGGGATTAACCGATAACACGACAAAAAAATATGTTGACTATTTGCGTCAAGCATTTTTAATCCAAATTTTGACTAAATACTCCTATAAAAGTAAAGAACGTATAAGAAATTCAAAAGCTTATATTGTAGACCCCGGACTCCAAAATAATCGTGAAAATTCATTTGCTCCTGAAAATATTGGTTGGCGATTGGAAAATGTTGTATATATCGAGTTATTGAGGCGTTGTGCTAATAATTTTCTCGATATTTACTATTTTAAATCTAATCCGAGAGCAAAGGAAGTGGATTTCGTAATTTGCAACCAAAATAAAGCTATAAAACTAATACAAGTTGCCTACGACATTGACAATGAGAAAACATTTAATAGAGAGACGAATGCTTTAATCTCTGCTTCTACTGAACTTAATTGCAACGATTTATATTTAATCTCTTTTACAAATACAAAAGACATAGAATTGCAAGGAAAGACAATCCACATCCACTCTGCAATAGAATGGTTGTTAGAATTATATCCTGAAAGCCCTATGGAGTGAGGGTCTCCGCGCCCACACATTCTCCAACCCTAACACCTTCCGAAGGCCGGTAGACCTTCGTCCCATAACTTGCCACTGCGTCAGCCTATGGACTGAGGGTCTCCGCGCCCTCACATTTCTTCAACCCTAACTTCCTTTCCGAAGGCCGGTAGGCCTTCTTCCATAACTTGCCACCGCATCAGCCTATGGAGTGAGGGTCTCCCGGCCCTCACATTCTTCAACCATAACTTCCTTTCCGAAGGCTGGAAAGCCTTCGTTCCCATATCGCGTCAGCCTATGGACTGAGGGCTTACCAGCCCTCACATTCTCCAACCCTAACACCTTCCGAAGGCCGGTAGGTCTTCGCTCCATAACTTGCCACCGCGTCAGCCTATGGAGTGAGGGCTTACCAGCCCTCACAGCACCACCCAACTATAACTTTCATTCCGAAGGCCGGTAGGCCTTCGTTCCATAACTCGTCACCGCGTCAGCCTATGGACTGAGGGCTTACCAGCCCTCACATTCTTCAACCTTAACTTCCGTTCCGAAGGCCGGTAGGCCTTCGCTCCATACCGATAACCCTGATTTTTACCCTTTTACTTTTGGTTCATTTTGGTTCTTTTTGGTTCTTTTTACGAATAGTGTTGTTTATTTGAAATAAACATAATAATTTTGTTTTATGATGAAAACAACCGACGAAAATTATAAAGCGCTGATGGTCGCGGCGGAGAAAGCCGTCGGGAGAAAAATGTGTACGCCTCGTGATTTTGATTTCTTGGCAATGCGCATTTTCGACTCGACTCACTCATATATGTCGCCCACAACGCTAAAACGATTTTGGGGATATTTAAACAATAGTAAAACCTACAAACCGCGCAAATCCTCTCTCGACCTACTTTCTATCTATGTGGGGTATAAAGATTATGAAGCTTTTTGCTCGCAATCAAGCGCCAACAATGATGAAGGTAGCGACTACGTGAAATCCCCCAATCTCTATTCTACCTCTATCCGAGTTGGGGATATCGTTAAATTGATATGGGATCCCAATCGCTGCGTCAAAATAAAGTTTATGGGTGATGACATGTTTGAAGTGGTAGAATCGGTCAATAGCAAACTTGAAGCGGGCGACAGATTTTGCTGTAGTTGTTTCATCAATAATGAGCCTTTGTATCTGACTCGCCTTGTCAGAAATGGCGTGGTGTTGGGGGCTTATGTGTGCGGACAAAAGGGTGGCATAAAATTTTTGCTCGACAATAGCGTATCGAACCCCGGCGAGAATGATCGCCAAGGAACCATAGGGGGGTAATTAACTATATAACAGATAATTACAAGCTATGTCCGGATTTGTTGAAGATACATATACACGAGGACTCGGAATTGACTGGATAAAGCATGTAGCCGAGGAGGGAACCACGAGCCAATGCTATATTGTGGAAATCTCGGGCAAGACTTTTTTCATGAAAAGACTCCGCAAAGAATATGCCTCCAATAAAACCTATCACTTGCTCTATTGCAAAGAATTTGAAAAGGGAATTTCTATTTCTCATCCCAACATAGTAAAATATGAGTCGATACACGACACTGATGATGATTGCTACATACTGATGGAGCATATCATTGGTGAAACTGTTGATGCATTTATTAAATCACATCAACGATATTTTGAATCGAAGATAAATCTTGACAAATTTTTTCGGCAGCTATTAAGTGCGCTAAAATGCCTGCATGAAAATCATGTGGTGTATAGCGATTTGAAGCCACAAAACATAATGCTCTCGCAGGTCAATAATGATGTAAAGATTATTGATTTGGGATTTTGTTTCACCGACTCCCACCCTAATTCCGCCGGCACGACAAAAGGGTACTCAGCGCCCGAACATTGCAATCAGGGCAAACTTGATGTGTCGACCGATGTATATGGTATAGGGAAAATTCTTGAATACATCGAAATCCAATCAGCGAAAAAATTACCGAGGGTGTATCGCAAAATCATGGCGAGATGCCTCCAAGAACAGCAATCCGACCGATATCAAAACATTGATGAAATATTGGCAGAACTTCGCAATGGGAACAAATCGAGGCATATATGGTTGATTATAGCAGTGATTTGTGGCTTGATTGGAGTCGCTTCGGCTGTGGGATATGCGATATGGGGAGACAAGAGTAAAACTGCCGAGATTTCAACCGAAATCGCCAATGTGAATTATATCATATATTCCAATTTTGATTCCGAAAAAATGACGTGTGAAGCTATTGGGATAGACTCAATGTTGCTCAATCTCAACACGCTATACATCCGACATTTCGTCAATTATCAGGGGAAAGAATATCGAGTGGCGTCGATTGCCAACTCTGCATTTAAATCTCTACCCAACTTAAACGCAATTTATATCCCCGACGGTGTGGAGAGAATTGGGAATAACGCTTTTTCCGGTTGCGACAGCATCTTAATCATAAATTTACCCAACAGCGTCACCGAGTTAGGCGAGAATGCATTTTATAGTTGTAGAGATGTCAAAGAATTGATTTTACCGAAAAATCTCAAAGTAATCCCTACCGGATGCTTCGTCGCTACCGACATCTCCCGATTGGACTTGCCTGAGGGATTGGAAACTATTCAACTTGATGCATTTGCCCATTGCGCTTATTTAAAGGAAGTGAAAATGCCCTCAACTGTAAAGCATTTGGGGCGAGGGGTATTTTACAACTGCGACAAATTGGAGAAAATAGAGCTACCGGCAGGTCTTGAACGCACCGACGAATATCTATTTTATGGGTGTGAAAAATTGAAAGACATCTATATTCATGCGGTAGTGCCACCTCGAGCGTTGGCTTTGCATCGTAAACCGTCGCAAATCACGCTGCATGTATCGGAAGAGGCGGTTGAAGCCTATAAAAATGCCCTTTACTGGAAAGATATGAATATCGTTGCGCTCCAATAGCGATTACTACAAAGGATTTTGCCACTGACTGACCATCACAGCATGCGCTGATTTTCTAATACTTATACTTTTCAACTATTTGCAATCGGGCTATCTAAAAAAAATGCCTAATATTGCACTATCTATCAGCAATTTTGGATAACTTTGCAACTTCAATCACTAAGTGGACACTAGTGACGAATTAACCCAAAATAAAGAAACTTATTGGCCCAAGAGCGTATATATGCATAAAGACCGGGGCGGGAAATTAACTGCCGGACCGGTATGGGACTTTGACTTTTGGACATTCTCTGTGCAGACACCTGAATTTTGGACAAGAAATCACCTTTACTACCATCATTTATTCTCCGACCCTAAATTCGAAAGTCGCGTGAAAGAAAGGTGGGCAGAATTGAAACCGAAGTTTGATCAAATCCCTACATACATTGAATCGCAGGCACAGAAAATCAAAATGTCCAATAACGCAAATATTGAACTTTGGCCTATTTCCACCAATATCAACGGAGATGAAAAGATGTCGTTTGAAGAAGCGGTCGAAACTATGAAAACCGCTTACCTAACCAAGTTGGAATGGCTCGATACCCAATTTGGACTTTAATCGCCAAGTATTCTTTTAGGAATAAAATACGTCCCTATCAGTTGCGACCAATAGGGACGTATATTTAAATATAGTTAGCTATATTACATTTATACAAGGAACTTCAGCAAGAAGAAACCGGCTAATATATACATGCCCAAAGAGAGTTTCTTGAACTTACCACAGCACACATTGATTATCACATAGCTTAAATGTCCCAACACGATACCGTCGGAGATGCTATAAGATAATGGCATAAAGATGACACATATAAATGCGGGGATAGATTCGGAGTAATCGGAAAAGTCAATTTTTACCATTGAAGCGACCATCATCACCCCCACAAGCACGAGAGCCGGAGCTGTTGCCGACGAGGGGATTGAGAGGAAGAATGGCGCAAGGAATATGGCTATTATAAAGCATATTGATGTTGAAAATGCGGTTAAGCCACTGCGTCCACCCTCTTCAATTCCGGCTGAACTTTCAACAAAGGTGGTTACGGTACTCGTTCCCATGATAGCACCTCCGGTTGTTGCAATTGCATCGGTGAGGAATGCTTGTTTCAAGCGAGGTATTTTACCATTTTTATCAATCATGTTAGCGCGAGTAGTTACGCCGATGATTGTTCCAACCGTGTCAAATAAGTCAACAAATAAAAGAGTAAACACTATAACTACCATTTCCGGTGTGAAAATCTGCCCCCACTCAAATTTGAAGAATATTGGCTCCATTGATGGCGGAGTGCTGAATATGCCATCAAATTTAGTGATCCCTAAAGGGATTCCGATGATTGTTGTGGCAAGGATACCTATCAGCAATGCTCCCTTTACCTTTTTTACGAGAAGCACCGAGGTGAGTAAAATACCGATAACACCTAACAAACCCGGGCCCTCAATAATATTACCGAGACTGACGAGCGTTGAGTCGTTGTTGACTATAATCTCAGAGTTCTTCAATCCAATAAAAGCAATGTAGATACCGATACCGGCACTAATGGCTTTTTTGAGTGAGTCGGGAATCAGATACACCAACTTTTCTCTCACATTGGAAAGTGTAAGCAGAATGAATATCAATCCTTCCAAGAAGACGGCAGTCAATGCGACCTGCCAACTGTATTCCAACACACCACACACTGAGAAGGCAAAAAATGCATTGAGTCCCATACCGGGAGCTAATGCAAAGGGGAGCTTGGCTAAAAATGCCATTAGCATTGTGGCTGCAGCTGAAACAACAACGGTGGTTGTAAACAATGCGCCTTTATCCATCCCTGTCACTGATAAGATGTCAGGGTTTACTGCTAATATGTAGGCCATGGTAAGGAATGTGGTAATTCCGGCCATAATTTCAGTACGGATTGTTGATTGTTTCGGGTCAAATCCGAATAATTTTTTTAGCATGATTTAGATTTGTAAATTTAAAGCACAAAGGTAGTGGTTTTTCTTGGGAAATAAATTAAAATTTACATTTAAGTTTCTTCTTTTAAAATGTATAAATAAAATGTGTCTATCATGCTTCATTGCTATAGCTTTAAGCTCAAAATAGATAGAACCCTACATCATCGGTCGTTGTTGTATAAATAAAATTTAATACCTATCTTTGTGGAAATAGTATCCGCGTCGAAAAGGATATTATTCCATCCGGAGAAAAGAATCAGAGATGATGATTAACGACGTCATAGGAATTGTCAGAGAGGCAGCTCAATATATGATGCCTGCCGATAAAATCGAAATAACTCAAAAAGATGGTTACGAGAACATCGTGACCACTTCCGACTTGGCTGTGCAAGATTTCTTGCGCAGTCGATTGGTTACGCTTATCCCCGATTGCGGATTTATCTGCGAAGAGGGGGAGGTCGCCGACATCAGCCATAACTATGTATGGATTGTCGATCCTATCGACGGCACTGCCAACTATGCCCGCGGCGTTGACCAATGCGCTATCTGCGTCGGATTGTGCCACGACGGTGAGATGCAAATGGGCGTAGTTTATATTCCTCGCACCGATGAAATGTTTTATGCCGAAAAAGGGAAAGGCGCGTGGCGAAATGGTCAACAAATTCATGTTGCCGACCGTGCTTTCGAAAATGGCATAATGTGCACCGCATTCCCGGTTTACTATAAAGAGCAATCTGCATGGTGTGCTCGTGCTATCCACGATGTGTTCATGCAATGTAACGACATTCGTCGGCTTGGGGCTGCAGCTCCTGAACTTTGCTACATTGCAATGGGGCGATTTGACATGTATTTCGAATACCAACTCGGTGCGTGGGATTTTGCTGCAGCATCAATCATAGTCAGCGAAGCCGGAGGATCGTTGAGCGATATAAATGGCAATCCGCTCAACCCGATGAAAGCAAGCGGTGTTCTCGTCGCTAATTCCGACAGCAATCTCAACCGCCTCATCAACATTATCAAAAGCCACAATCCCGAAGCAGAGAATTGCATCTAATCGATAAACTCAGCGAAGATTATGAATACCGAATTATTAGATAAATTTGAAGAAATAGTTCACGATAATGTGGCGAGGTATCTATATCAACGTGGCGAAGTGGATAAAATACTCCCCGAAGCTCCCGATATCGAAGAGCGATGGGAAAAGATTTGTGTCGCCTATTTGCCCGACGGTGTTCGCGAATTCAACGACTACCCCACAGCTTCACTCGGTTGGATGATGTATATCGGAATGGCTTTGGCGCAAATGTGGGACGAGGACTGGGAAATGTATTCACAGTTCAACGATTTGTATGCAATCCTCCTGAAAGGTCGCGGCTACGACAGTATGGATGAGTACATCAGCTACGACATCATGAAACTCAATGAAAAAGAGGGTGAGGAATTATCGAAATTGATAGGCGACACTGCTGAAATGGTTCTGAATTTATTGCGACATGAAGAATTTGAACCGGGAACTCCAACAGCATTCAATGCCTATGTCAGATGCCTGCATCAACTCTACTATTTCGGCTATGCCGTTCGCCTCAAGCAACTCGGCTACCACATGACTGAGCTGCAATAGCCCGATACCATCGAAAACAGAATATAAACAGCAAACCAAACATAATCACATTTAGCGATGAAACATTTGATCTCATCTATAGCATTCGCATTAGTGGCATTTACTGGCAACGCCGAAACCGAGCCGTGGCTCAACCCAGAGTTTTATAAAGACGGGACTCTCCCCTATCATGTTTCATTCAAAAGTAGCAACACTGTAGCCGAAGCTCTCGACGACAGCTATCAGCCGGAAAGTATCACGTTAAACGGAGGTTGGCGTTTCTTCTGGACAAAATCTCCCAATAATTCTCCTAAGGGCTTTGAAGCCGTTGATTTTGACGACAGCAGTTGGGATATAATTACAGTGCCCTCCAATTGGGAACTCGAAGGTTATGGCAAACCTATCTATACCAACATTAACTACGTATTCCCCGCCAATCCTCCTATCGTACCCTCCGACGACAATCCCACCGGGTGCTATCGTCGCTCATTTACTATTCCCGCCGATTGGAACGATAAAAATATCATACTCAACTTTGAGGGTGGAACAGCGTCTATGACAGTGTGGGTCAACGGTATATACACCGGATATATCGAAAATTCAAAGGGCTCGGCAGAATTTAATATCACTGACAAAGTCAAAACCGGAGAAAATATCATTGCATGTCGTGTGATGCGTTGGAGCGACGGCTCGTATCTTGAGGACCAAGATTTCTGGCGATTGAGCGGTATCGACCGCCCGGTTAGCATTTACACCACTCCCAAAATCAGAGTGCGTGACTTTTTTGCTAAACCTTCGCTCAACAAGGATTTCACCAAGGGTATACTTGACCTCGACGTTGACATTGAAAATCTTACCGAGAACAACCAATCTACCACTTTGACTATGCAACTTTTCGATGGCGACAAGTTGATTGCATCTCGTAAAAAATCAATTAAAGCCAACAAAGGGAACACTACCATTTCCTTTGGCAAACAATCAATTGGCAAAGTTAACGCATGGAGCGCCGAAAAGCCCAATCTCTATACCCTTGTGTTGAGCCTTGGCGACCATCAAGTGGTGAGCAGCAAAATCGGATTCCGCAATGTAGAGATTGCCGGCGGCCAACTCCTCGTCAACGGTAAAGCCATCGAGGTGCATGGAGTTAATATTCACGAGCACCACCCCGCTACCGGTCACGTTGTCGATACCGCCACCATGATGGCCGACATCCGACTCATGAAACAGAACAATATCAATGCCATACGCACAAGCCACTATCCTCAACGTGCCATTTTCTACGAACTTTGCGACAAATACGGCTTTTACGTAGTTGACGAAGCAAATATTGAAATTCATGGTATGGGTGTTGACCCGTGGGACAACTATGACCGTAACGTACACCCTGCATGTCGCCCCGACTGGCGCGGTGCTATTCTCGATAGAGAGCACGCTCTCGTGGAACGCGACAAGAACCACCCATGCGTAATCACGTGGAGTTTGGGCAATGAAGCCGCCAACGGCGATAACTTTATCGCAGCTTATGATTGGATTAAACAACGCGACACGTCGCGCCCGGTGCAGTACGAGCAAGCTCAAGAAAATAGCAACACCGACATCGTTTGCCCGATGTATCCCTCAATGGAATATCTACGCGAATATGGCGCACGCAAAAATGTGACACGCCCGTTGATTATGTGTGAATACTCTCACGCAATGGGTAATTCAAACGGTAATTTCCAAGAATATTTCGATGTGATCCGTTCATCTCCCTATTTGCAAGGAGGATTTATATGGGACTGGGTGGACCAAGGGCTTGATGCTCATGAAGGTGATGGCCGCCACTATTGGGCATACGGCGGTGACTTTAACGCGCAAGAGTACACCAACGACGAGAATTTCTGCTGCAACGGATTGGTACTACCCAACCGCACACCACACCCCGGGCTAAAAGAGGTGAAGAAGGTGTATCAAGACCTACAAATCGAGCCTATCGGCACTGATGGCAAATATCGTCTGCACAACAATTTCGGATTTACCGATTTGCAAAACTACAGCATTACCCATGTGATACTATGCAATGGTGAAGTCATTGCAAATGAGCAGATTAAACCACAATGTGCGCCGGGTGAATATGTCGACTTGAACGTCACTCTTCCAGAAACACTTCCCGAAGGTGAAATTTTAGCAGAAGTACATATTACTACTAAATCTGCTACTGAATTAGTACATGCCGGGCATGAAATAGCATCACATCAATGGACTATAAAAGAATACACTGCTCCGACATGCTTCTCCGATACTCCCGGACGTATAGTTAATAATTCTGGGGGATGGGCGGAACTATCATCGTCCGACGGTTCAACTACAATCGCGGTTGACAATCACAGCGGTAGCTTGCGCGGGTACTGGATTAAAGGGCACAATGTGCTTGCCGGCCCTCCTCACCCCAACTTCTGGCGTGCACCCACCGACAACGATTGGGGCGAAGGTATGCATGTCAAAGGCAATGCATGGCGCACTGCCGACAGGACTATGCGCTTCACCAAACTCGAAGTCGACACTGTCGCTGCAGCTATCACAACTCATTTCGACATCGATCAAACAGACTCAAAGCTGACTCTTAAATATTCGCTTGATGAACATGGCAATCTACGTGTTGACTATACACTCAACGTAGGGGACAAAGCGCCGGAATTGATGAGAATAGGGATGGAATGGCCTGTCGACAAGAGCTACGATAGCCTGAAATGGTATGGCCGCGGACCGGAAGAGAACTATAGCGACCGCAACACTTCCACATTTATCGGTATTTGGGAGAAAAAAGCAGATGAGATGATGTTCCCCTACGTGCGTCCACAAGAAAGTGGCAACCACACCGATGTGCGTTGGGCTCGTAGCGGCAAACTACAAGTCAACATGATAGACACTCCGCTCAATGTTTCATTGCTCAACATGCAAGCCGAGACAATCGACCCGGGTTTGACTAAGAAACAAATGCACGTGACCGACGCTGTGCGTCACCGCACACACAACTTCCTTAATATCGACCTCGCACAACGTGGACTCGGTGGCGACAACAGTTGGGGAGCATCGCCGCATGAGCCTTATCGTCTCTACCCCGGTCGCACCTACAGCTACTCCTTCACAATTTCAATAGTAAAATAAAAATCCACACCATGAAACGGGTATTCGTATTCTTATCTGTGGTATTGGTAGCAATCGCAGCTTTTTCCGACGGTCAATTTCGTGAAGTAATCAATGACAACGGAGAGGTTAAAGGTCTTTGCACATCCATATTGGGGCAAGACAATGAACGCGATGCTCAACTAAATGAAAGTATTACCACCGAATTACGTAGTACCGCTCTTTACCGGAACTATATCGGATATTGGAAGATTAAAAATGACTCACTCTTTCTCGATAGTCTCTTAATTTATAGAACCGGAAGGTATGATCTTTCAAAAATGGAGTTGGGAAACCTATATGCATCACTAAAAACTCCAACCGGCTATTTTGTCAACTGGATTACTGATACACTTCGAATTACATCTGGCAATTTAGTCAGATATGAACATTGGCTGTGGAATTCTACTTGGGAAAATGAAGAGTTTGTCACCGTTGATAGTGGAATCGTAACCGGACGCACTTCCAAACATAATAAACTCATCAATCCGTGGATGAATGATGAAGAGATATTTAAACTCGTTAAAAATCTCGATTTAGGCGAAATTCCTAAACGTATAGTCTTAAGATTAGTTTATTCCGGATTTGACAATAATGGGCAACCAACCGGATTGAATATAGAGGTAGTTAGAAGTTGTGGCGATACAACAATAGATAAACGCGTAGTAAGTGCAATCGATTCTGCATTTATGATTCACAAACCATTTCCTATCTATTTAATAGATGGTAAATACGAAACAGTGACATGGCATATTCCTATAAATAAAAGGGACTAACTATTCATTTTTGAATTGTAATATTAACGAATATATATAACAAACCTATGAAACGGATTATATTAGCATTAGGGTTATTTATAGTTGCGATTTCTGCATCGGCGGCAGATAACTATCCTCAACTTTCCGATGTCCCTACCGTTTATATCGAGACTGAGAATAATGTTGAGATACCGGCAAAGACAGAAGATTACGTAAGAGCAACGATTCGTATCGTAGATGGGGAAGATATCACCCTCTATGATGCTCTCGGAATACGCGGTCGCGGAAACTCAACATGGAATTTACCTAAAAAACCATACCGCATTAAATTTGACAAGAAACAAAAATTGCTTGGCAACGACTATGCCAATGCAAAGAGTTGGACTCTACTCGCCAATCATAGCGACAAAACGCTTATGCGTAATGCCGTAGCAGCCTGCATAGGTAAATTTGCCGGACAACCGTTTACCGCTGCCGCAAAATTCGTTGACTTAGTCGTAAATGGCAAATATCTTGGTAGCTATCAAATTTCCGACCAGATAGAAGTGCGTTCGAAGCGAGTTGACATCGTAGAACAGGAAGATGAAGCAACCGCTGAAAGCAACATCACGGGAGGTTATCTTCTCGAGGTTGACGGCTTTGCCTATCAGGAAACCTCATATTTCACTACTACTCGCGGAGTTGCCATTACAATCAAATCTCCTGATGAAGACATTATAAATGCCGACCAAAAAAATTATATTAAGAAATATATCACTCAGTTTGAGACAGCATTATTTGCCGGCAATTTCACCGACCCGGAAAAAGGATATCGCGCATATGTCGATGAAGAAACGCTTGCAAGCTGGTATGTCAGTTCGGAATTAACAGCAAATGCCGATGCATTTTGGAGTACATATATCTATAAAGACCAAGATGACCCGAAAATCTATTGGGGACCGCTTTGGGACTACGATATTGCATTCGACAACTGCGTTCGCCTTGGCAAAATAGTCAACAATCTATTGTCGGAGAAAGGCTTTGGCGACGACTTAACAAAGAAATGGGTGGTAAGAATGTGGCAGGATCCATGGTTTGCCAACCTCGTCAATGACAAATGGCGCGAACTTGTTGACAACGGCATCGAAGAGCATTTGCTCAACCATATCGACAGCCTTGCCGGAGTTCTCGACCAAAGTCAAGCTCTCAATTTCAAAGTATGGAAAATCAATGAACGCGCCTACGATGAGATAGAATTGTTTAACACCTACTCCGAGGGTGTGGACTATCTCAAAAATTTCATCACTGCACGCACAGCTTACCTGACATCGGCGTTTGCTCAAGCGGTAAACAAAATAAGCATTCCGGAAACATTTGAAAGTGAGGAAGATTATTACTACACCATAGCCAATCGCGGATGTGGTCTTCTTGCCGATACCAACGGGCAAAGCAACGTGTGCATATGGCAGACAGCGCCGAATCGCGACACGCAACATTGGCGCATCATACCCGACGGCGAGGGATATTTTACGATAGTCAATCGCGCGGACAACCGTGCTATCACAGATGTCGCCACTCAGTCGGGCAACAGTTACGTCATAGGATCACAGTTGGCAATGAGTGACATCGACGATACCGACAATCGCCAAAAATGGTCAATAACCCCGGCATCCAACGAAACCGGTATGGGATACGTAATCACCAACCGTCAGACAGGATTGGCATGGAACAATAACAACGGCAATTCCAACAATGGCAATAGTATAATCAGTTGGACCACTGATTCCAACAATCCTTCAAAGATGACACGACAATGGTACATCAACAAAGTTGAGAGAAGAACATCGGGATTAGAAAATATCGAATTAGATGAAAATGCGCCGAAACATTATTATGACTTGATGGGGCGCGAGGTTACTAATCCCGGCACCGGCATTTATATCGTGCGCCAAGGCTCACGCACTTATAAAATAGTCATAAAATAAGACTCATTGACATCTTATCCAGCCCCCATTTTATAGAAACAGCTTTGTGGGAAAACCACAAGGCTGTTATTATTGATATAAGTATTATGAATTACGCCGAGAAAACTAATAATACGTGAATTCGACGAAAATAATCAAAAGAGTGTCAGTTGGTTATCAACAACACGC
>CAYWXG010000024.1:0-36122 GCA_964462445.1 uncultured Barnesiella sp.
TTACTCTTTGACCCGATGGTGTTTATTTCGCGTCCCATCTCTTGGGCTATAAATCCGAGTTTCTTACCTTGTCCCGGTTCGGCATTCATAGTTTCCATGAAATAGTCGAGATGTTGAGATAGACGTTGCTTCTCCTCGTTGATGTCAAGTTTCTCTATATAGAATATCATTTCTTGCTCATAGCGCCCGCGGTCATAATCTACTTGTGGTATTTGCGACAAGGCTTCTTCTATGCGAGCACGTATCTTGTTGATGCGCTCTGTTTCATATTTAGGAACTTCATCCAGCAAGGCGGCAATGCGGTTAATACGTGTAGTGAAAAATTCACTTAGCTTTTTACCCTCTTTTGCACGAAATTCTCGCAATGCTGTGCATGCATCATCAACTGCTTTTAGCAATGCTACGCGGTCGGCATCATCTATCCCGTCTGCTTTCTCAATATGCATTACATCGGGTAGACGCAATAACACCGCGTACCAATCTGCCGGCTCCGGGATGCCAAGCTCTTCCGACATTCGCTCCAACTGAGACTTATAGGCGGCTACCTTTTCAATGTTGATGCTGACGTCGGAGGTTGCTTCCAGTGTCTCAACATTTATTGATAAGTCTGCTTTACCGCGTTCTATTTGTGATGCCACATGATTGCGACATTCCAATTCCAGTTCTCTATATGATGAAGGAATACGACTTGAGAAATCAAGTTGCTTTGAGTTGAGCGTCTTCAGCTCGACGGTAAATTTTTTGGTATTGTTTTCTGCGACTCCCTTACCGAAGCCTGTCATTGATAATAACATGGTAAATTTGATTTATTTCTTACAAAATTACACATATACGTGGAAAAAACGTAACTTTGCAGTAAAAATTTGGAGTGTTACCCTAATTTTTTATTTACACTAATGACAATACTCAATATCGAAACATCAACCGATGTTTGCTCTGTAGCTGTTACCTACGATGGAATGGTGCTTTGTCACCGCGAAGATTTTTCCGGTCACAACCATGCAACTTTGCTGAGTGGCTTTGTTAAAGACTGCCTTGACCATATTGCCACACATGAAATGAAACTTGATGCTGTGGCGGTAAGCATTGGACCCGGTAGTTACACCGGATTGCGTATCGGCTTGTCGGAAGCAAAAGGCTTGTGCTATGCGCTTAATATCCCGCTAATCGGTATCGATACATTGAAAATTATGGCGGTAGAAGTAATGTTTACCCACGATATTCAAGGCGATGAACTATTTGTGCCGATGATTGATGCTCGCCGCATGGAAGTTTACACTGCCGTATATAATATGGCGTTTGAATCTCTTGTCGCGCCAACCCCGTTGATTCTTTCCGAAGAAGCCTACGATAGCTTCCTTGCTGAAAACAAAATGTTATTTTTTGGAAACGGCTCCGACAAAGCACAACAAGTCATTTCTTCCCACAATGCTTCATTTATTCAAAATATTCATCCTCTTGCTTCTAATATGCTACCTCTTGCCGAGCAAGCGTTCTCGCGCGGTGACTTCCTCGATTTAGCATATAGTGTCCCCCTCTATTTAAAGGAATTTCAAGCTACTAAGCCTAAAAAATTGTTCTAATCTTAGGCTAAATTATATCCTATCCAACACCATTGGGATATTCCTTGAGATATGCCTCGCAGGCTTCACATAGCTCATCATACCATTCTTGTCCGAAGCGTGCAATTAACGGACCTTTCAGAAATTGGTATAATCTCAAGCCCAACTTGCGACCTAACACTTCTGCCGGTCGACATATTTTCCATCTATGATAGTTGACCGCAATGAAATCCGGATATTCGGTCAGTCGCAATGGATATAAATGGCATGATGCCGGCTTTAGAAAATCAATACGTCCTTCTCGACACGCCTTTTCTATCGCACACAAGCATTTCCCATCTGGTCCATAACAAGTAAACGCACAGTTTCGTCCTTCTACAATTGTAGTGACGAGATCCCCTTCCTCATCGGTGTATGCAACGCCATTTTCTTCTACTTCACGAAGTCCGGCAGGAATCATGTCCTCTTTAATTTGTGGCAATACTTCTTCTATTCGTTTCACTTCTTCCGGAGTGACAGGTGCTCCGGCATCTCCCTCTATGCAACATTGACCGAGGCAGGCATCTAAATCACAACAAAAATATTGTTCTGCAAGGTCTAGGGTGACCAATACATTCTTTATCTGTAACATAATTTCTTCTTCATCCATAATTTATGCGTAGACTTGTCGCTATCTGCGACAACTATATGCTGATTTTATTTTGTTTCAAGTCCTCTACATACCTATCAATTCGATGTAATTCTTTAGGTATATTTATTTGTTGAGGACAGTGGGGCGTACATTGACCGCAACCTATGCAATGGTTTGCTTGGCGCAATTTGGGCACTTTGCGATCGTAACCTACGAGAAACGCCTGTCGGGCCTTTCGGTAATTCTCATCTTGCGTATTGCCGGGCATATTACCTTCATTCAAACACTTATTATAATGTAGCAATATCGCCGGAATATCCAATCCATACGGACACGGCATACAATATTTGCAGTCGTTGCATGGAATAGTTTTGAATTCCTTTATGCGATTGGCTGTGTCAAGTAATAATTCAAACTCTTCTCCGCTGAGTGGTTGCAAGGGAGAGTATGTCTTGATATTATCCTGCAAGTGTTCCATATATGTCATACCGCTCAACACCGTCAATACTCCGGGGAAATTTCCTGCAAAACGAAATGCCCACGAGGCTATACTCTTTTCCGGCTCACGTTGCTTGAGTTGAACCGCTATGGCATTGGGTATGTTTGATAGGCGACCGCCAAGCAATGGCTCCATTATCACTGCGGGAATTCCTCGCTTCTCAAGTTCTTGATACAAATATTCAGCTTCAGAGTGTTTCCAGTCAATATAATTCAACTGAATCTGTACGAAATCCCACTTATATTCATCGTGGCGCGATAATAAATAATCAAATACTTTGATATCGCCATGATATGAAAATCCGAGATTGCGTATGCGACCCGCTTTGCGCTCTTCAACGAGGAAATCAAGAACCCCGTTTTTGACATATCGTGCTTCATATTCTTCCATGCCTCGACCCATCCCGATTGCATGTAACAGCATGTAGTCAATATAATCAACTTGCAACTCTTTAAATGAATTTTCATACATCGCTATCGAAGCCTCTCTGCTCCATGTGTTGGGGGAGAAGTTTGAGAGTTTTGTAGCTACATAATATTTTTCGCGAGGATAACGACTTAGAGCTATGCCCGTTGCCTTCTCAGAGCCACCTCGACAATAAGCTGGCGATGTGTCGAAATAATTCACACCATGTGCTATTGCATAGTCTACTAACTCATTGACCATTTCTTGGTCGATTTCCTCATTCCCATCTTCTCCACTTTGACTCTTATTCGGAAGACGCATCATTCCATATCCGAGCAACGACACTCGGTCTCCCGTAGTCGGAGTTGTGCGATAGGTCATTTTATCGGTTGGTATCTCTGTCGTAGAGTTCCCTTTATTTTCTTCTTTGCTACAACCTGTTATTGCAGTAAACCCGGCTGTTGCTACTCCTGCAACTCCGAGTGTTTTAAGAAAGTTGCGGCGGCTTATATCTTCTGTATGCTTTTTCTGATTATTCATGGCGTGTCTTTATAGATTATTTTTCACTATGAACCATGTGCCCCTCTACATAGATTGCGCTAAATGGACGCGATGGACACAAATTTTCACACGCTCCACATCCAATGCAAAGAGCTTCGTTTATTGCCGGAATTTTTACCGAATTATCATCGTCGACTTTTGAGGGTATCATTGTTATAGCTCCAGCCGGGCAATGGCGAGCACAATTGCCACATTCAACTCCATCGGTCAATGGCACGCAATTCTTCTTTATCCACACAGCATGTCCGATTCGTATCGAACTTTTCTCTTCTATTGTTATTGGTTTGATAGCTCCGGTAGGGCATACGTCTGAACAGCGAGTACACTCCGGTCGACAATATCCTCTTTCATACGACATTTCCGGTTGCATCAACGACATCAATCCGGTCGATGGTCGCAATATCCCATTTGGACATGCCGATACACACAATTGACATGCTGTGCAATGTTGTGCAAAATTCTTTGCGCTCTTAGCTCCTGCCGGAACTATCGCGGTTGCGCGTTGTGGCACTTGTTTATCCTCAATTACTGCCAATCCACCATCCACTTTCTTCTCTTGAGCTTTCATAATAGATGTGGCAGCAACGGCAACCCCTATCGAAAGGAAGTTGCGGCGGCCCGAATCAGTAGCTTTTGTGTCGCTCGTTTCGCTCAATCTCGAATCCGTATTCTTTCGCTTGCGGGTAAAGCTAATTGCGTTATGCTTGCATGTGTCAATACAATCCATACATGCCACGCATCGGCTATAGTCTATACTATGCTCATTGCCATGAATACACGATGCTTTGCATTTGCGAGAACATAGTCCGCAGTTATTACATTTTTCTTTATCGATAACGATACGGAATAATGAATAGCGAGACAACAGACTAAGTATTGTACCTACCGGGCATATCGTGTTGCAGTATGTGCGCCCATTCCGCCATGCAAGAACAATCAACACTATCATAGTCACCGCTGCGATAATAAATGTAGGAACACTCTTTATCCACACCTCCGTTTCATAGAATGTATAACTATCTGCTCGTTCGGCAAAATATGCCAAAACATTGTTCCCCATCTGATATATAGGTGCAAATAGATTGCTTACTATTCGCCCGAATGAGCTATATGGCGCCAATAAGGCTACAAATGAACCTATCCCGGCGATAACTGCAATTCCAAACAACGCTAAAACTCCGTAGCGCAACCACTTTTTCTCCGGTGAATAACTGAAACGATATTTCTTCTTTTTGCGCTTCCCCGAAATCCACGACACTATATCTTGAAATATTCCCAATGGACATATTACTGAACAGTACACTCTACCTATTAGCAATGTTATGGCCACAAGAACTAATACGACTACCACATTTAATGCCAACAAGGCTGGTAGAAATTGTATTTGCGCAGTCCACCCCAACCAAGCATGAACTGTTCCCGTAAAATCAAGGAACAAAGCGGTCACTGCGATAAAAAACAATACGGCGAGGGATAATCGGATCTTTCTTAGCATATTTGTAGGTTTGTTTCTAATCCTATATTAATGATATATGACGGTTGTAACTCCGATAAGACGGTCGTAGCGCTCGCCGCGATAGCGAGTATATACCTTTACGAGATATTCGTTGCGAGTAGGGTAGAAGTCACCTTCTATTACGGCTGTTGATGCTTTATTATTGCTACTATCGGAATCTATTGCCAGATATTGATAATTATATGCCCCTTGTTTGAGAAGCAAGATTTTCTCATATCTCTCTGTTGTGCGATTGTAGGTCATCAACGACTGAGGGTCAAAGCGTCGGCAAGTCATATCACCGTCAAGGAATATCTGCTTACCCACCAATTCCGGTGCATCAAGCGTGAAATGGGTGACAACATAATCAGCCTCAATATCCGAATACGATGAATTATATTCTCGTATAAAGAATCGTCCGCTTTGGGTTTGATCATAGACATAACTCTCAGCACAACGTGGGTAGTCGGTTGTCAATATCGCGTGATAATAAGGGTCATAATAGTCGACCGTTTCAACATGCATTCCGGGATATGTCGTCGATACTATTTCCATGCGGCGATATTCATTCCCCGCAGGAAATATTAATTGTCGAAGATGCTCATAATAGGCCGTTTCCCCCGACACACGTAATGGTTGGCGAACCATCACCTCGTTGTCAAGTCGTCCGTTTTGCCCTACATAGACCATTAAATCATTAAAAATATCGTCAACTTTGGCATTGGTGACATCTACCATTACCGATACCTGTTGATGTGCATCATTATAGTCTATATCTGTCACGCTCAACACATCGGCTCTAACCGTTGCAGTTGATTCCGATACCATGAATCGTGCTTGAAGTAGCGTTGTGTCCGCGTCCTCTTCGCGGTATACTTTGAGTAGGTAATTCCCCGACACTTTAAATTGAAATCGTTCATTGGGTAGCGATATGCGATAGTTGACATAATGCGTCGCTGTCATGCGCGAGTATTCATAATCTTCAATATCTCCGAAATTAAATCCATCAAGATATTCCGATTCAACGAGTGATGATTCTGTCCAATTCGCATTACAATGCACCAACGAATATCGCAAATATGAATGACTCTCGGCAAGCTCGTCGAATGAAATGGTGAGAACATCATTTGTCCCCATGAGTATCACCGGGGGCGCCATATAATCCCCGTTTACATCGATACGTAGCGTGTGGAACTTTTCATCAAAAATCCCGGTCATCATATCTGCAGCAATGGAGATTAGCGCAGTGAAAAATGATAATATGGTTAAACTCAATCTTACCATTGTATCGGACTTATATTGTGTGACATCAGATAATCATTGGCACGAGAAAAATGTTTGTTGCCAAAAAATCCGCGATGTGCCGATAGAGGAGAGGGGTGCACCGACGTCAATACCAAATGCTTGCTACGGTCTATCAATTTCCCTTTATTGATTGCATAATTCCCCCAAAGTAAAAACACTATATTTTCTCGATTTTTTGACAACGCTTCAATGGCTGCATCGGTTAATGTTTCCCATCCACGCGATGCGTGAGATGCGGCACGCCCTTGCTCTACAGTAAGGACTGAGTTAAGCAAAAAAACTCCCTGTTTTGCCCAGCGCGACAAATCTCCGTCCACCGGGACCACAGCTCCGGTATCCGATTCTACCTCCTTGAAAATATTGATAAGTGAAGGAGGATATGGCACCCCGGGATTTACCGAAAAGCATAGCCCATTTGCTTGACCGGGTCCATGATAGGGATCTTGTCCGAGGATTACAACCTTGACCTGATTAAAAGGACACGCATCAAATGCAGCAAATATTTTCGATGCCGCTGGATAGACGGTAGTCGTTGCATATTGTTGGCGAACAAAATCGGTCAACTCTTCAAAATAGGGTTTGTCCCATTGCTCCGATAATATCTTTCGCCAACTTTCCTCGATTCTTACATTCATAAATTGCTATTGTATTTGTGGGGTACTAACCATTATTTTGGTATAGTAGGTTACCATACGTTTTTCATGATTGATTTGCAAAAATACAAATAAACAATTAATTTTGCACTACTCAAATTATATTTTTCGGTAATACGTCTTGCTGAAAGAGCAACAAATTTTTATGTCCCCGTAGTTCAATGGATAGAATATTGGATTCCGGTTCCAACGATTGGGGTTCGACTCCCCACGGGGATACAACAAGAGCAACGGCGTTCGGTTTATTCCGAACTCCGTTGCGTCCATTTTTTGAATTTCGCTTTGTGCTCCCCGACATATTTCGAGAAAAATCCGAGCGTAGTGTAGTACCATCCTTTCATCAACGGATAGAACCCTTTGCGCCATGTTCGCCATGCGAATAGCGGCACACGTGCATAGCCCGATAATCCGTATTCAAGTCGGATATAGGCACCATGAGCCATCATATTCCTATGGTCGCTGATAGGACGGTAGCCTGTCGACGCGCCCTTATGTTCCACTATTGTTATCGGAAAAAATCTGCATTTCAGCCCGGCTCGCCGGCAATCAAGTATGAAGAGCGGGTCATCACCGCCTATCAGTGGTGAGTTGATGCCGAAATTTGTATCAAAACACAGCCCCCCTATTGATTCTCGGCGAAATGCTATCTCAAACGATGTTACGCTATAACCCTTAGGCATTTTTTCGCTGAAGTCTACCTCTTCGCTTGGATAATATACCTCTTCGCCACTATGTCGAAATGTCGCAACGTCTACATCGGGGTGTGTATCCAAACTATCTATCACAGCGTTAAGCCCATCAGCAGTATAACTTAAGTCATTGTCTGCAATAAGACAGTAGGGCGCAACAGCACTCGCCAATCCCGCGTTTCGGTTATTGCTTGAACCCAGCGACATTTCTTTATGCACCTCTATGTCATCGCGCAACAAATTCGTCGGGAAATCTTCATCATTAGGCTTCTGCCACGTAACAACATAATGAACACCCTCTACTTTGGGTAGCAACATCTCTGCTACTCGTTTAAGACCGTCATCGCCATGCGTGGCAATCAACACATCAAGTTTGCGACTATTATTCGATGTTTTCATAAACTCTTCTTCCAGAAATCAAGATAACGTTGGGCTACTACCATCACGTCATTATGCTTAATCACAAAATCACGATTTTTTGAGCTCATATCGGTTAATACACCGGGGTGTATTACTGCATTTTCAATCGAACGAAATAGTGCTTCATCATCGTCGGGTACGGCATTAATAATAGGTCGATTATCGTATTCTCCTATAAATTCGTAATACTCCGGTTCCCCACCGCTCACTACTGTTTTCCCCATCGCCATAGCAAGTAATGCATTGGTGGCAGGTGTGTAGGAATATAATTGGTCAAGCACGATATCCGCTTCTTGGAGGCGCTTCAAATATTCGGAGTAGGGCAGATTTTCTACTATGTCAAGTTCGCAAATATCACCATGTGCTGCAACTACACGTTGAGCTGCCACTTGCAATTTATCGGTCCCTTTTTCGAGTGTTCGTTCTGCATGACGACCTAAGAATATTCTGACTTTTCTACCGCTTGGGTTGGTTCCTACATAGCCGATTTCAGTGGTATCGATTGGAATACCTCCGTATGCCAACTTTTCATCCGGCACTATGCTTCGGCATATCTCATTATATTCATATAGCGCTGTTACTGCTCCCGCCGATTGCTTGTAGATATCATTACACAATCCCGACAACTCCGGCGCATTCCATCGCCTGATATCAGCTTCGCATGCTCGTGCATAATCCGATGGCGCTCCATTTATATGCCATTCACTATAACGAATAGGTGGATTGTTCCCCAAACAGGTGTTGACGTAATGTGTGTCGGCACTCATTACACATACATGTACTCGATGATTATTTGCCAATAGATAATCAAAAATTTGGTGCAATCGATTTGGCCGCAACGTGACAAAGCATGTCCCGTAGACCGATACAATATCATACCCCGACAACATACGGTCTAATAAACTTTTGATTTTCAACCAAAGCATCAGACCTCCGATTTTTCCCGGCATTCGGCGCGCTAAGTCAATATCGCGATCGGTATCCAACCAATGCGACCCGTCGGAAGCAACTACAACATCATGCCCCAATCGTCTTAACCCCACGGCAAGGCAATTGTTGTAATTGCTCGCATCTCCCATCAGCAATATTCTTAGCGGGGCGTCGGCAGTTGTCTGTGTCTTATCTGTTTTGTTTGCCATAATGCAAAAATAAGCAAAACAAGCAACTGTTCAAAATTATTTTGGCATTAAAACTCGTTAAGACACCCTCTCTGACAAACTCTTTCAGCAGTGACGATGTTATAACTAAGTGTCCTGTCAACTCTTATCACTGCGACGGCATGATGCGCACCGACGGCAACCACGGCGCCACGCTGGCCTACGAGCCCAACAGTTTCGGTGAATGGAAGGAGACCCCCTCACAGATGCAGCCGCCGCTGCCTCTTTATGGCGATGCCTATACTTACAACGAGCGTGAGTATGACAATGATTACTACACCCAGCCTGGCAAGCTCTGGCTCCTTATGAGCGACGATGACAAAAAGACCACGTGTGACAACACTGCCGCACATATAGAGAACGTTCCTCTTTTCATAAAGCAGCGTCATGTCAGAGCCTGCCACAACGCCGATCCGGAGTATGGCCGCATGCTTGCCGATTCACTCGGCATATCTCTTGAAGAGGCTCTTGTCGCTCCTGACCCGGCACGTCCGTCATGGGACAATCGCCCCTCAGCAAGCAGCTGATTGCTTAGTTGAGATAATGATATGGACTCCGACCGGTGACTTGCCGGCGGAGGCCATTGATTTATTCGCAACGCGCTTATTTCCTGATATCGAAGCCGCTCTCTCTCATGGCTTGGAGCATCTCATATTTCATCGCTTCTGAATAATATGATAAAATATGGCGCAACCAATCATTGTCTGAAGCCCCACCGGCGCGGGTCGCATTATACTCACGTATCAAAGCATCATAGTCTTGAAGCTCTGCGGTCATATCATCTTGACGATAACTATTTTGGTGTATAAGTAGCGACGACGGCATTTTAGGCTTCATGTCGGGCATTTCTCGGGGAACTCCCAACGACAATCCGCACACCACGAATACCCCTTTAGGTAGATTGAGCAATTTTGCCACGGCTGCCGGATTGGCGGTGCGAGCATATCCTATGCAGCAACATCCCAATCCTATTGACCCAGCTGCTACTGCCGCACTCATCATCGCAAGCGTAGCATCTACGATTCCCACGATTGCTCCATCCATGGTGTCATGAAATGCCGGCATCTCAATCCCTTCAGCTTTCGCGAAACTGCCGATACGATTGTAGTCTACGCAGAAAGCCATAAAATGGTTGCATGTCTTAATCTGTTTTTGCCCGATTATCTCGTAGAGCTCTTCTTTCAAGTTTTGGTCATCAATGTCAATTACAGTGAACTGTTGCCCATTGTAACTTGTCGGAGTGTTTCTTATTGCCTCGTAGATATAGTCCAACTGTTCGCGTGTTATGGCTTCTCGCTCAAAACGGCGTATTGAACGGCGTGTTAGTAATGTATCTTTGACTGACTTACTTTCCATATAAATTTTGTATTATTATATTTACATAACGATAAATGTACTATCTTTGTTGTGATGAATACAACAGATTTGCAACAATGGACAAGCCGAACCGAGCTTTTGCTTGGTAATGATGTGGTAGAGCGTTTTAGCAATATCAGGGTCATTATCTTCGGCATGGGTGGTGTTGGTAGTTGGGTTGCGGAAACTCTCGTCCGCTCCGGAGTTTATCATATCGATATCGTTGATTTTGACAACGTTGCCCCCTCCAACATCAATCGTCAATTACCGGCTCTCCCATCTACCGTAGGCCTCCCTAAAGTTGAGGTCATGAAGCAACATTTGCTTGCTATCAATCCTAACGCGCAGGTCAATGCATTTAATATGCTCTACACCTCTGAGACTGCCGACTCTTTCGATTTCAATTCCTACGACTATGTCGTAGATGCTATCGACTCTTTGCGCGATAAAGTCCTGCTCATTCTTCGTGCAACATCTTCTCGTTGTCGCTTCTTCTCTTCAATGGGGGCTGCCCTCAAAACCGACCCTACTAGTATCCGTGTCGACGAATTTTGGAATGTCAAAGGGTGTCGACTTGCTGCAGCTTTGCGTTCTCGGTTTAAACGTTCCGGCTCAATGCCGCGAAGAAAGTTCAAAGTCGTTTTTTCCGATGAAATAGTTGAAAATCGCGGAGTAAACACCGACACTTTTTCAACCGATAAAATTTCAAAACCCACTACCAATGGCTCTCTTATGCAAGTGACTGCTACTTTCGGGATAACACTTGCTTCGCTTGTCATTAACCATTGTGCTGCATCAACCGAACCGCCACGATAATGCTATCGCTGCAATAGATGCCTTATGGCAACTATCGGGTGATACAGCAGCATACGTTTGCCACTCCATTTCATCACCTCTGTGACTCGTTTCCGCATTTCCTGCCGATAGCAATGTATTGTGCAACGTCGACAGGTTGGCTTTCTCTCTCCGTGGGGGCATCGAGTTAACCGTTCCTTAGCGTAATCGAGCAATTCCTTGCAGTCTTGACACAATCCCCCCGACGATGCTACATGATGATGCCCTCGGCAATACATGCCTATCATCACAGAAATTGTTGATTTCTCATTGTCAATCCTACTGCCCATTTTGTTGTCGCTAATGAAAAAATGCAACGTCGCAATCTGATGGATTAAGCGACGTTGCACCTATCTTTTTTAGCCAACTGCCTTAATTTTCTATGCCAGTGGCTTCTAATTCAAATCGTTGGATTATTTGCCGAAATAACGTTTGTAAAGACCGGCAAAACCTTGTCCGTGACGTGCTTCGTCTTTTGCCATTTCGTGAACTGTGTCGTGGATGGCATCAAGATTACGTTCTTTTGCTATGCGAGCAATGCGCATCTTGTCGGCATTTGCATCTGCTTCTGCGTGCATACGCTTTTCGAGGTTTGTTTTAGTGTCCCATACGCAGTCGCCGAGCAATTCAGCAAATTTTGCTGCGTGTTCTGCTTCTTCAAATGCATAGCGTTTGAATGCTTCTGCAATTTCGGGATAACCTTCGCGGTCTGCTTGACGCGACATGGCTAAATACATTCCCACTTCACAACATTCTCCATTGAAATGTGTGTTGAGGTCTTTAATCATATCTTCGCCTGTTCCTTTTGCTACACCAATTTCATGTTCAGTTACGAAATTGAGACTTGCTTCTGTGTCAAGTTCTTTAAATTTGCTTTGAGGAGCTTTGCAAAGAGGGCATTTTTCAGGAGCTTCTTCTCCTTCATGTACGTAGCCACATACTACGCAGATAAATTTCTTAGTCATAATTGGTAATTTAGATAATCATAAGTCGGTTTTATTTGTCTCTTCGTGCAATTCTTGTCAAAATTTTGTTATCTCGACGTTGCAACTACACAAAGATATTAAAAGTGCTATTAAATCACAAACCTTTAAAAGCAAATTTTCATCGAATTTATCTATGACTTGATAGTTTTAATCTATAATAAGAACAGGTCGCACTTTTTAAGTGCGACCTGCAATATCTGATTACAAATTCTAAATCCTAATCTATTACGGGATAAGTTCGTGTGCACGGAACACCTTTTGTATCTTTTCTAATGCAGTGGTCACTTGCTCGTGAGTATGGGTAGCCATCAAAGAGAAGCGAATGAGAGTGTCATGAGGTGCTACTGCCGGCGATACTACAGGATTTACAAATATTCCCTCTTCGAGCAAATCGCGAGTGATTGCAAATGTCTTGAAGTTATCGCGAATATAAAGAGGTATAATTGGTGTTGAAGTGTTACCTATTTCACATCCCATATTGCGGAATCCTTCAAGCGCAAAGTTGGTAAGTTCCCAAAGTTTGTCCTGACGTTCCGGCTCTGCTTGCATAATTTCGAGGGCCTTCAATGCTGCGGCTGTTGATGCTGGAGTGATCGACGCTGTAAAGATATATGAGCGTGAGTGGTGACGCAAATAATTTGTGATTTCTTTATCAGTTGCGATAAAACCACCCAACGATGCAAACGATTTTGAGAATGTTCCCATGATGAGGTCTACATCTTTGGTAACTCCGAAATGGTCACATGTACCACGACCACCTTTACCAAACACACCGATACCGTGAGCTTCGTCTACCATGACTGAGGCATTGTATTGTTTTGCCAATCTTACGATTTCGGGCAAATTCGCTACGTCACCTTCCATTGAGAAGACACCATCTGTTACTATCAATTTAATCTTATCGGGATCACACTTCTGCAATTGCTTTTCAAGTGAATCCATGTCGTTGTGCTTGTATTTAAGCGATTGTGAGAACGACAATCTGCGACCTTCTATGATTGATGCGTGGTCCTGCTCATCCCAAATTATATAATCCTCGCGACCGGTGAGGCATGATACTACTCCAAGGTTTACTTCAAAACCTGTTGAGTAAATCATCACATCTTCTTTCCCAATATATTTAGCTATCGCTGCTTCTAACTCCTTGTGCAAGTCGAGTGTGCCATTCAAAAATGGTGAACCGGCGCATCCGGTGCCATATTTCTTTGTTGCTTCGATTGCTGCTTCTTTAATTCGGGGGTCATTTACTAAGCCGGTATAACAATTCGACCCGAACATTAACACCTTTTTGCCGTTGATGATTACTTCGGGATCCTGTTCAGATGAAATCGCTCTGAAATATGGATAAATTCCTGCCGCTTTTGCTTGTTGCGGTACTTGATACTGGGCTAATTTTGCCTGTAATAACTTCATTTTATACGATAATATTACATTGAAAAATAACCGTCTGAACGACAGTAGTTTTCCGTGTTTAAGTCATTTTAGGCTGCAAAGATAACAATTTTATGCGAATAATTGACTAATAATTTAAGAAAAAATGACTATAATTCGCTTTTTACTAAATTTTTTCTGCTCTCCCCATTTGCTCTTAATAATATTTTATGTTTAAAAATTTATCTATTTGATTATCTTTAATATATTTGCATCTGTATTATCATTATAAAATTAATTATCCTAATCTTTTATTCGTTTTTATTGTTATTAGTTTTTGAGAATACATTATTTCACTATAATTATACAACTTAATTCAATTATTAATCATGGAAAAGAAAAGTATTAAAGGGACCATAACCGAAAAAAATCTTTTAGCTGCATTTGCTGGCGAAAGTCAAGCTCGTAGCCGTTATACCATGTTTGCTAATAAAGCAATCGAAGAAGGCTATCAACAGATTGCCGCTATTTTCCTCGAAACTGCCGAGCAAGAACTTAGCCATGCTCAAATGTTCTTCTCAAAACTTGAGGGTGGCATGGTCGAAATCACTGCCGCTTATCCCGCGGGTATTGTTGGGGATACTATTGCTAATCTTAAAGCAGCTGCCGACGGCGAACGTGAAGAGTGGAGCGCACTTTACCTTGATTTCGAACAAACGGCTCGTGAAGAAGGGTTCAATGACGTTGCTGTCCTCTTTAAAAATATTGCCAAAGTTGAGGTCGAACACGAAAAACGCTATATTAAGCTTCTCGAACGCCTTTCTTCCGGGCATGAATTTGAAGTGGAAGAGCCTATCGAATGGCAATGCCGTTATTGTGGTTTTGTTGTCTCAGCTAAAGCAGCACCAAAAAAATGTCCCGCATGTCTACACGACCAAGCTTGGTTTGAGCGTAAAAAACAAAACTATTAATGCTTTGATTTTCAACATGAATATTGATTAATTGTTATAGACCATCATCTTTGACGGTTATATGATAGCCCTTTGGAATTAATTAGCAATTCTATTTAGGTCTTAAAAAAATGAAAGCTATCACACATGAGATAGCTTTCATTTTTTTTATTTAGTTCACAATTACTTCTTCTTTTTCTTTAACTGAGACTCATCTTCATCGGCAAATCGATTGGGATACTCAATATGCATTCGTGGGCGTTTCAAAGCGCGTACTATCAAAATTCCTCCCAATATGATAAACGGAACACTTAGCCACTGACCCATATTCAGTGTCATATTTTCCTCAAATGCCACTTGGTTATTTTTGACAAACTCAATGAGAAAACGGCAGCTGAATAGCACAACCAAAAATACTCCAAATATCAAGCCTTGACGCTCACCGGCATTACGTTTCCAATACATCCACATTAGCAAACCGAACAATGCCAGATAACATAACGCCTCGTACAATTGTGTCGGGTGGCATGCCTCTCCTGGGAAATAATCTCCTCTGACGAAGATAAATCCCCATGGCAAATCGGTGGGATGGCCATAGATTTCCGAATTAAACAGATTCCCTAAGCGTATCAACGCGCCGACAAGTGCTGTTGGTACTACGATTCGGTCAAATGTCCATAATGGGTTTTTCTTTGTCGTGAATATTGAGAATAGTATTACGCACACTATAATTCCAAGAGCTCCACCATGGCTTGCTAATCCTCCTTCCCATATATATAATATATGAAGGGGATGCTGTGAATACGTTTCCCAATCATAGAAAAATACATGACCCAATCGAGCCCCTACTATTGTCCCGATGCCAAGCCACAACAATAGCACTCCAAGCCATTTCTCCGGAGCACCTTCGCGGCGGAACATTTTTTCTACTATCTTATAGCCTATTAGGAAGCCGATGGCAAACATCAACCCATACCATCTCACCTCCAAACTACCCAAGTGAAACAACACCGGGTCGGCATTCCATGTTATTGTCGCTATTATTGAATTCATACAAGATGTTTTATCAATTCCTCTCGGTCTCCTTCAAGTAGATCGATTACCGGAATTTCAATCATTGTATACGCTCCCGGACGCTGACGCATTGCTGCTCGAGCTGTACTCACAAGTATTTGTGCTGTCAATGCCGGATTATTAATTGACATATTAAACTCAAAACGCTGATTTTGGGTAACTCCCGATACTCCTTTTCTAACCATATGCACACCATGCCCCATATCCTTGACTTCATCTACTGAGGCTACTGCCATCACGTGCGTTTCGTCCGATGCAAAATAGGGGTCGGCTTTTACTGCTGCCGCTACATCTTCCAAGCGTGCGCCTTCTTCAAGCTCTACATACACCATGCGTCGATGTATCCCTGTCCCCAATGGTATTGTCATTGACAATGCATTCTTTACTCCTGCCTTAGACTTGACACACACTGTGTGACCCATCGACATGCCGGGACCGAAATTCGTATATGTAATTCCTTTCGGGGCGGCTGCTTGCATCATTGTGCGTACTATTGAGTCGCTACCCGGATCCCATCCTGCTGAAATTATGGATACGCAACCATTGGCTTTTGCCACTGCGTCAAGACTTCGCCGAAGGTCGGCTATGGATGAATGGATATCATATGAATCAACGGTATTTATCCCTTTTGAAAGGTATTCCGTTGCATATTTCTCTATTTCGCGAGTAGGGGTGCAAAGTATTGCTACATCTACTTCACCAAGGTCATCAATTTTTGTCGACACTTTATACGGCTTCAACTCCGATGGTATATTGGATATCGAACGGCGTACAATCCCGGCTATCTCAAAATCCGATGCTTCTTTTAATGCATCTAACACATAGCGACCGATGTTGCCATATCCTACTATGGCTGCTTTGATTTTTGTCATAGTTTAATAGTATTATAGTTGTTTTTACGACGATTCTCGTCGCTTTTATAAACGTACCGACTCTAAAAGAGCCGGTACTACATTAGGTGTTTATGCGTTCTTTACAATGCTCTCGGTGTCGCGAGCTATCATTAACTCCTCATCTGTCGGCACTACTACTACTTTGACGCGCGACGTCGGAGTCGATATTATTGTTTCGGTACCTCGTGTTTGGCTGTTGAGATCTGTGTCTATTTCAACACCCATGAATTTAAGAGGTCGACACACATTTTCTCGTACTCCGGTTTGGTTTTCCCCGACTCCTCCGGTAAAGACTATTATATCTAATCCGCCCATCTCTGCCGCATATGCTCCGATATATTTGACAATTCGTTTTTCATACATATCTAAGGCAAGATGTGCGCGTTCATTACCGGCCTTGTCTGCGTTTTCTATATCGCGCATATCCGACGACATCTCAGTAACTCCGGCTACGCCACTCTCTTTATTGATGATGCGTTGCAAGTCATCAACACTCAAATTATGACGTTTCATCACATATGTAAGTGCACCGGCATCTATATCTCCAACACGTGTTCCCATCATCAGTCCTTCGGTCGGTGTCAAGCCCATTGAGGTGTCCACGCTCTTACCATTTTCTACCGCTGTAATCGAACCGCCATTACCTACGTGACATGTCACAATTTTTTGTGAGGAATAGTCTACACCAAGAATCTCGCACACTCGGGCTGATACATAGCGATGCGACGTGCCATGGAACCCGTAGCGACGCACTCCATCTTCCGCATAATATTTGTAGGGGAGGGCATACATATATGAACTTGCAGGCATCGTTTGGTGAAATGCGGTGTCAAATACTCCAACTTGCTTCACGTCCGGCAATATCGATGAGATTGCTTCTATTCCGGTTACATTTGCCGGATTGTGTAATGGTGCCAAATCATAGCAATCTTTGATTTGCTGCATTACTTCGTCGGTAATCAATACACTCTTGTTAAACTTCTCTGCTCCGTGGACTACACGGTGTCCCACAGCATCTATCTCATCAAAGCTATTGATACAGCCCTCTTTTGCGTCTGTGAGAAGATTAAGTATTGCTAGTACTGATGCTTTATGGTCGCTTTCCCCTAATTCGAGTATTTCTTTTGACCCGTCAGAACGTTTATATTTCAAGAATGTTCCATCTAATCCTACTTTTTCTACGCCTCCTTCGGCCATTGTTGTATTTGTGTCAGTCGAAATAAGTTTGTATTTTACTGAGCTACTACCACAGTTGAGAACGAGAATTTTCATGTCATTTTATTTTTGAGGGTAATTTGTTGTCGTTTATTATCTCTAGGGTTATTTTTTATTTGCCTTTATGCCTATCGCTTGATTACATGTCATGATGATTGTCTTATAGATATCCTCCGGATAACATCCGCGTGAAAGATCATTGACAGGTGCTGCCAAGCCTTGAAGTATTGGACCTACGGCTTCTACTCCCCCTAATCGTTGTACTAACTTATACGATATATTCCCTACTTCAAGAGACGGGAATACCAACACATTTGCTCTTCCGTTGAGTGGCGAGTTTGGTGCTTTCTTATTGCTAACACTTGGAACTATCGCTGCGTCTGATTGCAATTCTCCGTCTAATATCAAATCCGGATTTAACTCATGTGCAAGGCGCGTTGCCTCTATTACTTTATTTACTCGTTCATGACGAGCACTCCCCTTGGTCGAAAAACTTAATATTGCTACGCGTGGCTCTATTCCTGCTATATCGTGTGCCGTTTGTGCTGCCGACACTGCTATTTGCGCAAGTTCCGGGGCTGTTGGTTCCGGAACTACAGCACAGTCCGCAAATACCAATATCCCATCAGTGCCATAATTAAGACCATCCGGAAGGAGCATGATAAATGCGCCTGAAACTACATTTATTCCCGGTTGGGTCTTTATTACCTGAAACGCGGCTCGTAGTACATTCCCGGTAGTATTCATTGCTCCGGCAACTTGTCCATCCGCATCTCCCGATTTGACCATCAAACACCCCAAATACAACGGATTGGCTGTCGTTAATCGTGCTTCTTCCTCTGTTATCCCTCGCGACTTGCGTAGCTCAAAAAAGAGTGGCGCATATTTATCAATCACCTTTTCATCACAGGGGTTTATGATTTCGGCATCTTTGATATGATGAAGATTCATATCATTGGCAAGATGAAATATTTCATCCGGGTCTCCGATTAATATGATTTTTGCGACTCCGTCGGCAATAATACGGTCGGCGGCTGTTAGTGTTCGAGGTTCTGTGCCCTCCGGGAGTACTATGCGTTGCGGATTTTCTTTTGCGCAGCGACTTAAGCGGTCAAAAAGATTCATCGTATCTAAAATTTATTTTGCTATATAATCGCTTAAGGGGTACTATGGATTTTACCTTATATCTGTATTGTGATTAAAAATCAGTTACAATCGATTTTAATCTGATTTTAGTGAAATCTACAGAACTTCCCTTATTCTTTAATTCGGTTTTGTTATTTTGTTATTATTGCTACATCGCTACAGAGTTTTTACTCTTTTAGCATGATGCCGACACTAACTTTTCAATTGCAAATTTACAATCTTTTGCTTGAAAATTTGCGACAAAACAACACTTTTTTACCTCCTTTTCCCAATTTCTTTGAATTTATTAGGTATTTTACCATTATGGCTACCTGATTACGCTTTTGCCAAGCTCTATAACATCTAAGTCCCGCATCTCTCCTCCGTCTATTGTTAATTTAACAAGCGTGCGCACCTGTTGCCATCCATGCGTCCCTGCTGCTCCCGGATTGATATGCAACATTCCAAGCCGGGAATCATACATCACCTTTAATATATGTGAATGGCCGCATACCATCAACCCAATCCTGCCATATGCCAATGATTGTTCCACCCCGGGCGCATATTTGCCGGGATAGCCCCCGATATGACGTAAATGAACTCGGACTCTCTCTACTTCAAACACCTCCACTTCGCGCAACTTCCGGCGCACTTCGCCACTATCTATATTCCCCGATACGGCTCTTACTACAGGTGCGATTTCTTGAAGCCGATATATCAACCCCATGTCTCCTACATCGCCGGCATGCCATATCTCATCACAATCCTTGAAATGTTTTACGTATCTGTCGTCCCAACTTGAATGGGTATCCGACATTATGCCTATTCGTTTCATCGCTTTATTATTTCTAATGACACTGGTATCACAATATTACTATCATGATTGAAATTGAGACCTCCATTCGGTGCAAAATATTCAACTACAATCTTATTTTTACCGGCATTTAGTGTGACCGATTTGGGTGATGTCGTACCTGTCATATTAGTCCACGACTCAGTGAGTGTCCATTTGTCGGGACCACGTTGTGGCAATACTATTAATCCTTGAAATTCGCCATTGACATGCAACTGTCGCAAAGCGTAAAGTCGATTTTTATTTACTATGCCAAGCCCGTCTAAATATCGTAACCTGATATAATATTCTCCACCGCTCTCAGTGGCATATTCAAACTCTATTCTCGAATTTTTATATCGTGTCGATTCTACATGCTTCGACGCCAAAGAATTCTTCGCCAACACTCGTCCACCTGTCGTTGCAACGCTTCGGAAAGCGATTGAAATACTATCCCCTTCGGGTATATATAGCTCATTTTTCGATGCATATACCGAACTCCCTTTCCCTCCTACCTTTTCAAGCCCAATCGTGGTTAGTTCTGTATACTCTTTTGGAATATATTTTTCTTCATTTATTTCTTCCGTAATAGCTCCATTAACATGGACCCTATACGTATCTCCTTTTATTACCTTTGATTCCTGTTCCATTGTAACTTCATTTGGGACATTGCTACACCCTGAAAGCACGATTTCAATTTCATGTTCCCCTTCAATCTCTTTAGGTATAATTGCTTCGGGCATAACCTTTCCATCTATTGTGAATGTTGAAATTATATCCCCGGTCCCACTTATTTTGATGCTCAAGTTGCTATTTCGATATTTCAGCCCCTCCACCTTGTGATATTCTCCAAGTGATTCATGGATGAACGGTTGAATTCGTAGCCCCTCAGCCTCAGGAGTCAGACCTATTATTGTGCGTAGTGTCACGCTTTGCATTAAACGTAATGCATATTCGTCTTTGACACTTTGACCGACAAGGCTACCATAATTTAATGCCCATGCTGCGTAATTCTTTACTTCTGCTGCTGCAATGGTCCACATTGATTTTGTTATTAAATCACGACGTCGCTCATTTACACCAAAGTCCGGCCAAGTAATCGATACTCCCGACTCTCTCATTGGGGTGTTTTGTATTATACGTTGCGACATAACCTCATCTACACTATGTGTAACTATGGCAACGGACTGTGCTAAATTGTCGGTCGCAACTACTGCCTCCGGATACGGCTTCTGATATAATGTTTGGCTTAACATGCCTTTATCCGGCAGCCAATAACTCTTTGCGATATTTCCCTTTAGTTTTTCAATCTGAGTTTTATCATAACTGTCCGGCAATACTTTATTTATATATTGCATAGCCTGCAATCTCGCAACATTTCCTCCAAGTGTCATCATTTCGTAGGCATCTCCCGCATCTGCCCATGTTGGCAACTGTTTGCTTTGCATTTCCGTCGTTATGCCACAAAATAGACCGCTCTCTTGCTCAAAAACTGTCGAAATATCTCTATCAACAAGATTTTTCAATGCAATGGCTCGCGTTTTTTCCCCAACTCCGCTGTTACTCATCGACGAAACTACCGCTGCTGCCATACCCCAGCTCACGTCCGACATTGATACCGGCCATTGATAGCTCCCGTGCGACATTTCTGCAACCTCTCCGCTCGCTATCCTTTCGTCAACTATGTTTGTTGAACCCGATATATCCAAAATCCCCTCCCCGATATAGATTTCGTAGGGAGTTAAATAATCATATTCATCAGTAAGTGGTTTTGTCGCTCGATTAAATAGATAGACCAACAATCCGTCATCTCCTTCCATTCTAATGCGACCTTCTCTTTGCCCTTTAAGAAGTGTTGCATTCCAATCATTGCCTCTATCTTCTACTACCAACGTATCAACCCTCTGCGATATTAACAAATTTGACGACACAAAACTGTCGGGATAAACCGTATATGATTCCGTCAAATATATCGCTCCTGTTTTTTCATCTTTTAGACTGCAACCCGATGGAATAATTACAAACACAACGGCAACCACCATCGCGACAAATGTTGTGGCTACCGTTGTGATAATATTTCTCAACCCTTTATTCATCTTTCGGGAGGAGTCTTGTGCCTATTTACTTCAATCCTAATTTTTGTTTAATTTCAGTAGGAATTGCTTCTTTATTCACATAAATATCGACGGTCTTTGCAAGGAAGTATGGCTCTGATACATAGAAAAATCCGTCATACACTTGATTGGTATCCCATGAATTTTTCACCTTGTAATAACGATTCCCTTTTTGGTCGGTTGCGATACCTACAATCTCCATGCCATGGTCATCTGTCGTTTCCTGACGGTCAAACATCTCCTGACGCATCTCTTGTGTCACTTCAATTTCCTCACATGGTCCATCAATATCAAATTGCTTGTTGGCGCGCTCTTTGTCCGATAATTTCACCCATCTTGCCAACTCGGTTCCTTCTAAATCCTCTGAGTTTGTGGGCTTGGGCATTACGGCATATCCTTTTACCCATTTAAAGCCTCCTTCGCTGACATCGGCTGCCCATACTACCGGATATCCCTTTTCGATGGCTGAGTCTACTATTGCCTTCATTTCTTCCATCGGAACGTTGTAATACTGACCCCATAGCCAATTGTCAGCAACCTCTACGGCAAATTGCTCGTAGTATGGATGATGTGTAAATGATGTTATTGCTGCGTATTCATCTACATTCAATCCCAAACTTTCGGCATAGCTCTTAGGTGTATATTCTACGCCTTCATATTCAAATGTTTCCGGAACTTCTCCAAGATACGCATCCAAGATTGCTTCAAATCCTTTGCGCCATGAGGTGGATATTCGCTTGTTTGGCTTTTGAATTACTGCATCAAGATACCCTTTCAACACGGCGTCTAATTCTCCGTGGATATGTTTCTCTTCTCCATATTCCAATCCGCCGTATACGCTTTCGGGTAATGCTCCATAGCGTTTCCACACGTACGGCACATCAAGTACCGATCCCCCGGCTGAAAAATTCATTGAACCATACATTCTGACATACTTCTCTGCCTTGTCGATATAACATTGACGCACTGTGTACATTTCTGATAAATCCAATTCTGCGCCTCCGTTTCTCAATATCTCATCTTCGAAGAATGATGTCCCGGCAAAACACCAGCATGTCCCACTCTTATTTTGGTCCTTAACCGATGTTGTATTCAATACCTTGATATCGGTAAACACAAACCCTCCGGTTGAATCATTTTTCTCATCGGAATTGTCGGCCCATGCGCTGACGCATGCCGTTACTACTACGATTGCACTTATTATCCTTTTCATGGTTTTGTATATTATTTTTGTTTATTTTTTTTGAGTTGAGTGATTTATTCAATTGCAAAGTTATCATTTTAAATTAATTTTTTTGCGTCAAATTATGACAACTAATACTTTTTTCTAACATTTTTCTTACCTTTGCCCAAAATCTTGCTCTCTCTGCTTTTATTAGATTCTTTATTTACCTCTGATATGAACAAAATTGTCCATAAACAACACTTTTCTGAAAACGTCGTTCAACTCGTCGTTGAAGCGCCTTTAATTGCTCGCTCTCGACGTCCCGGACACTTCGTTATTGTTATCGCCGATGAAAACGGCGAACGTATCCCTCTCACTATTGCCGATTCCGACATCGCTGCCGGTACTATTACTCTTGTAATTCAAGCAATAGGGGAGTCTACTCGTAAAATTTGCGCACTTAATCCCGGAGATTTCCTTCACGATGTTGTTGGGCCTCTCGGACGTGCTACTCATATTGAAAAATTCGGCACCGTTGTTTGTTGTGGTGGTGGAGTAGGGGTAGCCCCTCTTCTACCTATCATCAAAGCAATGAAGCAAGCCGGTAACAAAGTGATTTCTGTTCTCGCCGCGCGCACTGCCGACCTGATTATTCTCCGCGAACAAGTCGCCGAATATTCCGATGAAGTTATCATCATGACCGACGACGGTTCCGACGGTCGCAAAGGGCTTGTTACTGATGGTGTTGAATCTGTAATTCAACGCGAACATGTCGACCTTGTTGTAACTATCGGTCCTGCAATTATGATGAAATTCGTTTCTCTATTAACCAAAAAATATGAAGTACCCACCGTTGCTTCGCTCAACACTATCATGGTTGACGGCACCGGTATGTGTGGCGCTTGCCGTGTGACTATCGATGGCGTAATGAAATTCGTTTGTGTCGACGGTCCCGAATTTGATGCCCACAAAGTTGACTTCGATGAAATGATGATGCGACTTCGCTCCTACAACTAATCAATTTTAAAATTCTATCAAAAATGACCATAGCTTCTCGCGACGCTCAATGGCGTCAACAACTTCGCGACGAAATGTCGGCCAAAGAACGCACTGCTCTCCCTCGCGTTAAAATGCCCGAACTCGACCCGCAATATCGCATTACTTGTAATGAAGAGGTCAATCAAGGTCTTTCTGAAGAGCAAGCCGTAACCGAAGCTTCTCGTTGCCTCGACTGTCCCGACCCTCAATGTATCACCGGGTGTCCCGTTGGAATTAATATCCCCGGTTTCATCAAAAACATTCAGCGTCGCAATTTCAACGAAGCCGCGCTCGTGCTGAAAGAAACTTCCGCACTACCCGCCGTTTGCGGTCGTGTTTGCCCCCAAGAACGTCAGTGCGAATCTAAATGTATATATCTCAAGATGAAGAAGCCGGCGGTGGCTATCGGTTATCTTGAACGCTTCGCCGCCGATGCTCAACGCCTTTCCGGTTCCGACGCTATCCCGCAATGTCAACCTGCCAACGGTCGTAGTATTGCTGTTATCGGGTCAGGGCCTGCCGGTCTCTCTTTTGCCGGTGATATGATTAAACTTGGCTACGACGTGACTGTCTACGAAGCTCTTCACCAAATTGGTGGCGTGCTTAAATATGGTATTCCCGAATTCCGTTTGCCTAATGCTGTTGTTGATGTCGAAATTAACACTCTCGAAAAAATGGGAGTTAAATTCGTGAAAAACTGCATCGTCGGCAAAACTCTTTCCTACGACGACCTCAAAGAAATCGGCTACGATGGTATCTTCATCGCTTCCGGTGCAGGTCTTCCTCGTCTAATGGGAATTCCCGGTGAAAACCTCATAAATATCCTCTCTTCCAACGAATACCTCACTCGCATCAATCTTATGGGTGCCGGTCGCCAAGGCTTTGCTACTCCCGTTCCCAAAGGTGCTACTGTTGCCGTGATTGGTGGTGGTAACACAGCAATGGACTCTGTGCGTACTGCTCGTCGCATGGGCGCTTCTCGCGCTATAATTGTTTACCGCCGTGGCGAAGACGAAATGCCTGCCCGACTCGAAGAGATTAAGCACGCCAAAGAGGAAGGTATCGAATTCCTCACGCTCCACAACCCGATTGAATACATCGGCGACGAGCGTGGACATGTTCGCACTATGCGACTTCAGCGCATGGAACTTGGCGAACCCGATGCTTCCGGCCGTCGTTCTCCTGTCCCAATCCCCGGCGACATCATCGATATCGACGTCGACGTCGTTGTAGTCAGTGTTGGAGTATCTCCCAACCCGCTTGTCCCCAACGCCTTCGACAAACTTGAAGTCACCCGACGTGGCACTCTCGTTGTCGACGAATCATTACTTACAACACTCCCCGATACATATGCCGGTGGCGACATCGTTCGTGGTGGTGCTACTGTTATTTTGGCAATGGGCGATGGACGTGCTGCAGCCCAAGCAATGCACACCGCACTCTCAGAAAAACAATAACACGAAATTACATCATTCATAAAAGCAAAACGGGGGCGACATCGTCCCCGTTTTCTGTTCAATACTCCCAAATGACATACCGCGCCAGCCCTATGGAGCGAAGGCTTACCAGCCTTCGACTTATCCCGGATGGTCCTACGAAGCGTCAGCCTTATGGACTGAGGGCTTTCCAGCCTTCACATCTGTTTCCTCTCATCGTCCCACCGCGCCAGCCCTATGGAGTTAGGGCTTACCAGCCCTCAACATCACCACTACATCCGAAGGCCGGTAGACCTTCGTTCCATACCGTTAGCCCATCGTTACTATTGCACTCATAGCTTCCCACCGCGCCAGCCCATGGAATGAGGGCTTGTCAGCCTTGTCAGCCCTCACATCGTCCTTTTTTACGTAAAAATATTATACGATTAAATAGTTTATATTATTATATTTGCTAAATTTGTGGTTATCAAATCCTATAATTACTAACCTAAATAATAACCATGCAGCTATATTATTTCATTTCTGCCGATGGTCGGCGCTTAGGTCCTGTCCCCGGAGAACAATTGGTAAATTGCGGAATTACCCCCGATACATTGGTGTGGGGACAAAATATGAGTGGTTGGGCACCCGCTAATACTATCCCTGAAATCGTGGCATTGTTTACATCGCAACCACAACCTACTCAACCACAACCATCGGAGGAACCTTTAGAAGAACCGAGCTCATCGACCGACGATACACCAATCCAAACAAAAAATGATATAGATACACAGTCAACTCCGGAACCACAAACCACAGAATCGCCTGTCTCTGAGCCGAAGACTCCGGAGCCTAAACATGATACTGAAAATAAGAAGGGAAGAAATGTGTGGCGAGATATTTTGATAATTTTTGCGATAATATTATTTTTTAGCGGAATAATTTTTTTAATTAACTCAAACAGTAAACCATCTATCGCAGAGGTAGAAGTTAATGGCGTGTCATTTAATATGATTTATGTCGAAGGTGGTAGATTTACTATGGGCGCAACATTGGAGCAAGGTGATGATTGTTTTGCCGATGAGCGACCAACTCACCAAGTGACATTGAGCGATTATTATATAGGTCAAACTGAAGTGACGCAAGAATTATGGGTTGCAGTAATGGGAAATAATCCCTCTTATAATATCGGCAATTCACGCTTACCTGTAGAGCAAGTATCATGGAATGATTGCCAAGCATTTATTCAAAAGTTAAATCGACTCACTGGGAAACGATTCCGCCTCCCAACAGAGGCAGAGTGGGAGTTCGCAGCCCGTGGAGGAATTTATAGTGAAGGTTACAAATATAGTGGTAGTAACCATATTGATGATGTGGCATGGTATGATGGAAATTCCGGATATAATACACACGAAATAGCTGCGTGCGATTCCAATGAATTAGGTATTTATGACATGAGTGGGAATGTATGGGAATGGTGTAGTGATTGGTATGGAGAATATTCCTCATCATCGCAAACTGATCCTACCGGTCCAACTGATGGCTCTTATCGTGTGGTTCGCGGTGGCAGTTGGTACGGCGGTGCAGTCGGCCGCCGAGTGTCTTATCGCGGCAGCCTCACTCCTGACTACCGGGACAACGGCGGCGGTTTTCGCTTAGTATGTTCAAGCCTTTAGGTTAGGCATCAACTATCCATCATTGGACTCGACTGAAGTAGGACAGCAAAACTATGTGGAGAGGGTGACCCAAAAGTAAATGGGTTGCCCTCTGTTCTATACGTCCAAAAGACAAATCACGCCAGCCCTATGGACTGAGGGCTTACCAGCCTTCGACTTATCCCGGATGGTCGTAGAAGCGTCAGCCCCAATGGAGTGAGGGTCTCCCGGCCCTCACATCACCACTACCTCCGAAGGCCGGTAGACCTTCGTTCCATACCGTTAGCCCATCGTTACCATTGCACTCATAGCTTCCCACCGCGCCAGCCCATGGAATGAGGGCTTTCCAGCCCTCACAATCGAGTGGAGCACGAGAAAGCGTAGCGAAACCCTCGGAAAGGGAAAGCGAAGCGTATTGGAGAGCCTCCCCTTCCTTAAGGACCTTAAAGACCTGAACGACCTTATTGTCCTTATCGCCTTTTTTTCGAATAATACTATTGAAATTGATTGATTATTGCCACTATTTTTTTAGCATCAGACTCACTCGTACATGCCGATATTGGTAGCGACAATACACTTCCACCGATTTCCTCCGCTTGCGCTAACGCATCCGAAACGGCAACATAATCAACATCCGCCATACATGGTTGTTGATGAGGTGGAGTAGTATAATGAACATCCGTAGCAACTCCCGCTGCTGCCAAATATTCGCGCAATTCATCCCTACGTTGGCTCCGAACGACATACTGATGCCACACCATATCTTCTCCCCCTAAAATAGGTTTTTCGATATCCTTATGGCAAATCATTTCGTCATAAATCCGGGCAATAACTCGTCGCTGTTCGCTGATGAAATCTACATCCTTCAACTTTACATTCAATACTGCCGCCTGAATAGGGTCAAGACGGCAATTCGCACCCAAATAAACATTATGATAACGGCGGTTGCTACCATAGTTGGCCAACGCTTTTACTCGCGCCGCCAAATCACTGTCGTGGGTGACAACCGCTCCCGCATCTCCCATCGCTCCAATATTCTTAGTAGGGTAGAATGAAAACGCTCCGGCATGACCAAGCCCACCGGTAACGCATGTCCCCGTCAATCCCACCACTTTTGTGCGAGCTCCGATTGCCTGTGCGTTATCTTCAATAACCAACAAATGATTCTTTTCAACAAATTCTTTCAGTTGATTATCCCAACATGCTCGCCCATACAAATGCACCGGCATGACAACCTTTGTTCGCGATGTCAGCGACTCCTCCAAGCGTGCCGTGTCAAGATTTAATGTCGACATATCAACCGGAGCAAGTACCGGTCGCAACCCGGCATCAATTATTGCTAATATTGAAGCTATATATGTATTTGACGCAACGATTACCTCATCACCTTTTGATATATCACCTCGGTCAACCCATGCTCGGAGTATCAATCGCAACGCATCAAGTCCGTTGCTCACTCCTACCGCATATGGCGCTCCCGTTTGAACTTTTAGTGCTTCCTCTAATCGCTCACATTCCTCTCCTCCGATATATCGCCCGGACGTCACGACATTTCTCACCGACTCCTCTATCTCATGCATATAGGGCGCGTTGATTATCTTCAAATCAAGAAAAGGGTAGTGCGTGGCTTTCATTTCTTCGGGCAATAAATCTCTTTAAACTTCGTCATCGAGCGACAATAATCATCTTCTGAATATAATTCCGACGTTAGAACCAAACTCACAGAGCCTGATGAAAAATTGTCGAGCGAGCGCCATATCCCATTCGGAATATATAATGCACGATATGGGCGATTTAGCGAAAATTTTCGCTCATCGACACCATCACTAAGTGTTACATCAAACGACCCCGATGCCGCAACAATAAACTCGTGCGCCTTGAAATGGGAATGTCCTCCACGTTCAGAATCTCCGGGTACATCATAGAGATAGAACACTCGTTTGGTTGGGAATATATTATCGATATTATCAACAACAGTCAGCGAACCATTGCTATGATAATGGCGAGATAATTCAACTATACGGCAATCATTGAGCGTGTTTCTGCGACTGGAATCATAATCCCAATTTCCTGAAACTTTCGGATTGGGTTGAAATGCAACTCCCGACGGCGCCAACTCCCGATGCCACATTTCAAAATCTCGAATATAATCCCCTTCGTTATAATTGGTCGACGATAACACCAGCGCAACAGAGTTGGTTGAAAAATTATCAATGCGTCGCCATGTCATCGGTGGGATATACAACCCATAGAACGACCGATTCAAATGAATCCGTTCCTCTCCGTTCCCGCTGTCAACTACAACGTCAAACGACCCCGACAATGCTACAATCAGTTCTGCCGATGTCCGAAATGCATGCCCATGGCGCACCTCTCCGCCGGGTACATCATAAATCCAATATGCTCGCTTTATTTCAAACGGCACCTGCGCTCCGTTCTCTATAAACGTCAGATTTCCTCGGGGGTCGAGTATCTTTGGCAATTGGATTATTTCCGGCTTCATGGCGATTGTCGATTTTTTGTAGGAGCTATTGCCGGTTTATTACAAATCTTTGTCGGCAAGTGCTATAAGATATGCTCCATAGTCATTCTTTGCCATTGGTGCCGCTATTTCTCGGAGCTTATCTGCTGTGATAAATCCGCGTCGGAATGCTATCTCTTCAAGTGCAGCAACATAAAAACCTTGACGTTTTTGTATCGCTTCAATAAAGCCTGATGCCTCCATGAGTGAATCAATTGTGCCGGTATCAAGCCATGCAAAGCCGCGTCCGAAACATTTAACATTCAATCGACCGGCTTGCAAATAGGTGTCATTTACAGTAGTGATTTCCAATTCACCGCGAGCCGATGGTTTTACATTGGCTGCTATTTCTACAACATCGTTAGGGTAGAAGTATAGCCCTACTACTGCCAAATTGCTTTTAGGCTCCTGTGGCTTTTCCTCTATAGATGTCGCATGACCGGTTTCGTCGAGAGTGACTACACCATATCGATTCGGGTCTTTTACTTGATATGCAAATACTGTCGCTTCTTTCTTTTGCTCAGCGATTGTTAACGCATCTCGGAGTAATCCTGTAAATCCTTGTCCATAAAATATATTATCACCAAGAACAAGGCACACATCATCTTCTCCAATAAATTCTCGACCTATAATAAATGCTTGAGCCAACCCCTCAGGGCGTGGTTGCTCGGCATACGAAAATTTTACTCCTAAATCCTCTCCGGTCCCAAGTAATTTTCTGAACATCGGCAGGTCGTCAGGAGTTGATATGATAAGTATTTCTTTTATTCCGGCAAGCATCAACACCGACACGGGATAATATATCATCGGTTTATCGTAAACAGGTATCAACTGCTTCGATACTCCCTTTGTTATGGGATAAAGTCTTGTCCCGGAACCTCCGGCTAATACTATTCCTTTCATCAATAATCTATTTTGTTCGTGAATAGGTCGGTCTATCGCTTATTGTACATTTCATCGTAGTATTTCTGGTAATCGCCCGAAACAACATCGGCAACCCATTGTTGATTGTCAAGATACCATTTCAACGTTTTGCGAATACCATCAACAAATGGTGTTTCCGGATACCAGCCAAGTTCTGTCGCTATCTTTGTCGGGTCTATCGCATAGCGCATATCATGACCGGGGCGGTCTGCTACATAGGTAATTAAATCCTCATTTATCTGCTCCGGTTCTATTGCAAATATCTTACGATATTCCGGCTCAGCTTCAAGTGTTTCTCTTACCAATCGCAAGATTGTCTTTACTATATTGATGTTGCTTTCTTCATTAAAGCCTCCGATATTATACACCTCTCCGAGTCTACCTTTGCGTAGCACCATGTCGATTCCCTTTGCATGGTCGGCAACATAGAGCCAATCGCGCACATTTTCTCCTTTGCCATATACCGGCAATGATTTTCCCTCTGTGATATTTTTGATTATTAGAGGTATGAGCTTCTCCGGGAAGTGGTAAGGACCATAATTGTTTGAGCAGCGAGTGATATTAATTGGCATGCCATACGTTTCATGATATGCCATAGCCAACATATCGGCCGACGTTTTTGACGCCGAATATGGTGAGCGTGGGGCAAGTGGCGTTTCCTCTGTGAAGTATTTCTCCCCAAAGGTTTTCAAATCTGTGCGACCTTCTACCACTTGAGCTACATCTTCGCTTAGATGCAATGGTTGCGCTTCTTCGTAATTCTTTTCAAGCGAACCATACACTTCGTCGGTTGATATCTGAAGAAACTTTTTCCCCTCTTTATATTTGGGTTTCCCTGACTCATCTTTCCCCTCATACCATGCATGGCGAGCGCAATCAAGCATATTCTGTGTGCCAAGGATATTGGTTTCCAAAAACAATCGGGGATTGGTGATTGAACGGTCAACATGACTTTCTGCTGCAAAATTTACAACATAATCCGGATCATAATCCGCCATTAGCTTCGTAACCAATTCTCGGTCACCGATATCTCCCTTTACAAAATTTACATTACTTAGTTCCAATAGAGGCTTGATTGTCATTAAATTGCCGGCATATGTCAACACATCGAGTATCAAGATATCGACATCTTTCCCATGTGTCTTTATTAGATAATCAACAAAATTGCTTCCAATAAATCCGGCTCCTCCGGTAACGAAATATTTCTTCATCAGATAATCCTTTTTTCTAAATATATTGAATTGATGAATTTAATCCAATATTACTCCTTATCTGTAAAGATAACGCTTAATTGAACGTTTCGGAGTCTTTTGGAATTCGCTTGCTATCAATTCGATATGGTCTACTCGTTCATAGGGCGCTACCAATTTATTGAGGTCTTGGCGCACTTGCTCCATAATTGGTTCCAAATCTTGAATTACCAACTTGTTGTGGTCCATTTGTTCGTAGTCGGGATACACGATTGCTACCAATCCCTTTCCACGTTCTACTATCAAACTCTCGCTTACGTATGGCATGTTATTGAGCTTAGACTCAATCTCTTCCGGATATATGTTTTGTCCGGTTGCTGATAAAATCATTGTCTTGCAACGTCCTCTGATAAAGAGTGTTCCGTCTGATTTTCTGACACCCATATCGCCGGTATGCAACCATCCGTCTTCATCGAGTATTGCTTCTGTTGCTTCGGGATTCTTATAATATCCAATCATAACATTTTGTCCCTTAACGCAGATTTCTCCTGCAATATTCTCCTCATCTTCCGACATGATTTTTGACTGCATTATGCCGGGCAGTGTTCTACCACATGATTCAATCTGGAATTCTTTCCATGATGTGTGGCTGATTAGCGGTCCACATTCTGTCATGCCATATCCTACCGTGAAGGGGAATTTTATGCGATGTAGAAACTCTTCCACCTCTTTATTGAGCGGGGCTCCTCCAACAATAACTTCGCTAAACTCTCCGCCAAAAGCTTCAACCAAGCGATTGCGTATCTTGCTGTATATAGCTTTGTCAAGGAACGGAATTGCCAATGCCCAACGCATTGGTTGCTTGGTTAGCATGGGAACTATTTTACTCTTGTAAACCTTTTCAAGAATCAACGGTACGGTAACAATCAAATGAGGCTTAACATCTTGGAATGCTTTAAGCAACAATTTTGGTGCCGGAAGGCGACCAAACAATGTGATGTGTGATCCGATAGCCAATGGGGTCAACATGTCAAACGCACAACCATAGGCGTGTGCCAATGGTAAGAACGACAACACTCGTGAACCTTGCCAATGCAATTTGGTCTGTATACCATAAGTGACATTTCCCGCAAGATTGTCATACGTCAGCATGACTCCTTTGGAAAATCCGGTTGTCCCTGAGGTATAATTGAGTTCCGCCATCTCTTTCTTATCCAAAACCTTATAGTTTACATCTTCGCGTGAGAAGCCATTGCGGTAACGAGCCTTCATCTTTCGTGTCAAATTTTTCAACTCCTTCGACGGCAACTTGCTCAAATTGCTATGCTCGGCAAGCACTCGACGGGTATCTATCGACAACGCTGCGCGGAGTGCTGGCATCTTATCGAAATCAAAATTCTCAAACACCGAATTGCTTGCAAACAGCAATACTGCTTCTGAATGATTGATGATATGTTGTGCATCCTGAGGATTGAAATCTTGTAGCACCGGTACTATAACCGCGCCATAGGTTATTGTGGCGAGAAATACAGTTACCCACGTTGAATTGTTGCGACCCATTAACGCGATTCGGTCTCCTTGCTTTACTCCTTGGCTTTCAAAGAATAAGTGTAGGCGCGCTATTCGTTTAGCAAATTCTCCATATGTTATGGTTGAGTCCTTTTCTCCATAGTCGGTCAGTGCTGGAAAATCCCAATTCGCTTTAAAACTATCGGCATATATTGCTACTAAATCTGTCTTTGTCATATTGTTCTTTTTTAAGGTATTCTTGATTTAAGATTGATTTTTTATATTTTAATATCCATGTATTACGGGGAAACCGGCTTCTTCGAGGGCCCTTTTTATCAATTCGACATGCTCTTGATCGCGAGTTTCCATCTCTACGTGTAGCGAACATGAATTGATATGATTTGTTGCTTTTGTTCGTTCGTGTGTCACCGACACTATATTTCCTCCGCATTTAGCGATGATTTCACTTACTGCCGATAATCGACCGGGTTTATCATCAAGCTCCAGTGTCATCATGCACATTCGCCCTCCCATCATCATACCTCGGGTGATTACTCGGTTCAGAATCGTTACATCGATATTCCCTCCCGATACTAAGCACACTACATTCTTTCCCTTGATGGGCAACTTATCAAACATTACGGCTGCTACGGCTGTTGCTCCGGCTCCTTCTGCGATTAATTTCTGCTTCTCTATTAATGCAAGTATCGCTGCGGAAATTTCGTCATCGGATACGGTGACTATCTCGTCAACATATTTCTGACACATTTCAAAGGTATTGATGCCGGGCTCTTTTACGGCTATGCCATCTGCTATTGTCGAGACACTATCTAAATGTACTGTCTTTTGCTCTTTCATTGATAGAACCATAGATGCTGCTCCTGCGGCCTCTACTCCATACACTTTAATGTCGGGTCGAAGTGTTTTTACGGCAAAGGCGATACCTGAAATTAACCCTCCGCCTCCAACTGGAACTACTACTGCTTCGACCTCGGGCAATTCTTCAATAATCTCAAGACCTATTGTCCCTTGACCGGCTATTACTAATGGGTCATCAAATGGATGAACAAATGTATATCCGAATTCATCTTTAAGCTCAAGGGCCTTATTATATGCATCATCATACACACCGGGAACTAAGCATACATCTGCTCCAAATCGTTTTGTTGCCTCTATTTTAGATATTGGGGCGCCCTCAGGAAGGCATATCAGCGCTTTGATTCCATTATGTTTTGCCCCAAGGGCTACTCCCTGTGCATGGTTGCCTGCCGAACATGCAATAACGCCTCGGGATTTCTCCTCTTCCGACAACTGTGATATCTTATAATACGCGCCTCGCAATTTAAATGAACCGGTATATTGTAAGTTTTCAGGCTTTAGATAAACCGTACATTCTGTCGACAAATCAGTCGGGCCTATAATCTTAGGATGGCGAGCTACATCTTTAAGCACTTGCTGGGCTTTGTATATCTCACTAATTTGTAATGTTGACATTTTTGTAGTTGTTTGAATTATGCAAATATACACAAAATTACTTAATAGCAAACACTATGTTGATGTTTTTAATTACATAATATTGTTGCTGTTCCTGATTTGACTATGTTCAATCGGATTATATCAGCAATTTAGTTAATGATAATTTTAACTGCTGAATGCTTGATGAAAATCGTGATTTTTCGGTATTATTTTGGCAATTTCATTTTCGCCGTTTTATTTACTTCTTACTATACGGCTTATTAATCAATATGATGGGGGTGCTGTCGTTACCTTTTTTGAAATATCACTTCTTGAAATTTATCTATTTGAAGCACGCAATATCCATGGGAAGCCATCCTTAAGTTTGACCGGCGACTTTAATTTTATGCTGTCTGCGATATTCTTTACCTCCGATAATGATTGTGACGAAAATGCTACAACATAGTACAGTGGCTCACTTGTTGCAACAATTATTGCTTCATCGTATCCTCCTGCTGCCATTCTATTGCGCATTGATTTTGCATGAAATATTTGCTTAAACTGCCCTACAACTACATTGTACTTCTTTAACTGAGTATGCGTAAATCCCGCATCTTTGGCTGCCGACACATATTCCACAGTCACTTTTACCAATTCATCTCCAAGCATGACATTTTCTTCGCGACTCATTTCTCTGACGCGAGTATATATCGTGCTTTCTATCGTGTCGGTTTCATTCCCTTTTGCCTTCTCGTAGGCGTTCTTGTAATTTTCCTCATTTGTGCCACACGATGGTATGGTTAGTACAGACAATAGCACAATGATAGAAGATATTATATACGTTACTCTCATCCCTTTTTCGATTTAAAAGTAAAAAAGCCATCAACTTTAAGTTGATGGCTTGAATTTTGTGGGCGTTGACGGATTCGAACCGCCGACCCTCTGCTTGTAAGGCAGATGCTCTGAACCAGCTGAGCTAAACGCCCTATCGCTTATTTGCGGTGCAAAGTTAATCCTTATTTTTTTATCCACCAAACTTTTTGTGATATTTTTTTGCAAAACTTCAAAGTGAAAACTCCAATAAGAAGTGCAAAAAGTATTTTGGTATAAAAATACTATGAAA
>CAYWXG010000025.1:0-35151 GCA_964462445.1 uncultured Barnesiella sp.
TGCTACTTTGTGTAATAGGTTATGCCTAAAAATTATTTAGGACAATATTGGTTTTTGACCCACTTTTGGCGGACTATAGTGGGATTTTATCAAATGTTATTATTAACTTTGCACTTGAGAATAAGAATTATTGCCATGATAATCGGAAGAATACCAGAACAAAAAGAACTATTGGATGCCGCAAACTCGGAATACTCCAAGTTTGTGGCAGTATATGGACGTCGGCGTGTAGGAAAGACATTTCTTATTCGCGAGACTTTCAATTACTCCTTTACATTCCAGCATACCGGCTTGGCTCGTGGGAAAATGAAGGATCAGCTCTTAAGTTTTAGAGAGTCTCTAAAAAAGGCTTCAGGAAAAGTACAATCAATTCAAGAACTGGTATGAGGCGTTTTTTGCATTGGAGGAATGGCTCGGGACTCTGCCTGATGGTAAAAAGATTGTATTTTTTGATGAACTTCCGTGGATGGATACTCCACGCTCTAATTTCATATCCGGGCTGGAGCATTTTTGGAATAGCTGGGCTTCGGCAAGGAAAGACATACTTCTCATTGCTTGCGGTTCTGCAACCTCTTGGATTGTCAACAAACTCATAAATAATCATGGAGGTCTTCATAATCGACTGACCAACAAAATCCTGCTTCATCCATTTTCGCTCTCTGAATGTGAACAATATTCAGAAGCGAATAATTTGGGATTGAGCCGTTATCAGATAATTGAAAATTATATGATAATGGGAGGTATTCCTTTTTATTGGAGTTTGATGAAGAAAGAGCTTAGTATGGCTCAGAATATTGATGCGTTGTTCTTCTCAGATGAAGTTGAAGGTCTGTCACATGAGTACGAACAATTGTATGCCTCTTTGTTTAACAATCCGGAACCATATATGGGCATCGTATCGGCATTGGCAAAGAAAACAAAGGGATTGAGTCGTGATGAGATTTCAAAGTTGGCGAATGTACGCACCGGAGGTGAATTGTCAAAACTGCTTAATGAACTTGAATGGTGTGGCTTTATAAGGAAATATAATAGTATTGGAAAGCAATCAAAAGATGCGCTATATCAGCTAATCGATAACTTTACATTCTTCTATTTCCAATATATAAAGGGTAATAAGAACAACGATTCGCATTTCTGGACTAATAATATCGGCAGTCCTCTACATCGCGCATGGAGTGGACTCGCGTTTGAAAGAGTCTGTCTACAACACATCTCTCAGATAAAGGCGGCTCTCGGAATATCCGGAGTATTGTCGAATGTCTATAGCTGGAGAACTGAGGCCAATGAAGATAAGGGAATCGACAAAACCCAGATAGACCTGTTGATTGACCGCAATGACAGAGTAATCAACTTATGCGAGATGAAATTCTCCGCGCAAGAGTACGCTATAACGGAAGACGAAGAAATGAAACTCCGCCGTCGCCGTGGTAACTTCATTGATGCAACTCAAACAAAAAAGGCTGTTCACATTACACTTGTCACACCTTATGGTCTAAAGCAAAATTCACATTCTGCAATCGCTCAAAACACAATTACACTACAATCTCTATTCTAACTACAGTGGCTACAATGTGTCGAAATGTCCTGAATCGTCCTACTTCTTCAGTTCCACGCGATGTTTCCACCTTTTGTGGGTCCAGAGCCATATCGACGGCTGACGGCGAATATTTGCCTCGAGCAAACGAGTGTAGCGCTCCGTTATCTCATTCTCAGGCAACGATGACACATCGTCAGCAATCGGCACAATACGCACATGATAACGTCCACGGTGCAACTTCGTCATATCAAAATACACCACCGCAGAATTCAATTTCCGCGCAACTGTTTCCGTTCCCGAAATCATTGCCGTCGGGTGATTTAGAAACATCGTAATATAACCCGCATCATTATGGCTTGGTTTCTGGTCACTCATAAATCCCGTTACCGTAGCTACCCCCTCTTTTTTTCGTCGTATCAATTCACGGAACACCGTCGACTTAGCATAACATCGAGCATTGAAACGTTGGCGGATTCGCAACATATACCCATCCATCCATTTCGATTTCAGCGGGCGATACACCTGCGAGCATTCGATATTCTCACCTTCTATAATCACTCCGAGCGACGTCACCCATTCCCAATTTATACAATGTGAAAAATATGCCACAACAGGCCTTCCGGTTTTGAGAAACCCCTTTACCATATCCAGATTCTCATATGATATACGAGAGGTTATTTCCCCCTCCGAAATACCCCCCAACCTTACTGTCTCTACTATGTAATCAGCAAAATTGAGATAGAAATCCTTCATCGTCAGGCGCAACTCCTTTTCTGTCATATCAGGGAAAGATTCGGATAGATTCTTCTTCACCACCTTCTTCCTATAACCTACCACATAATACATCAGAATGTAGACCACATAGCCTATGGGGTAAAGCACTCCTAATGGCAAATGTGATAACAACCACATCCCACCATCTGCTATTTTATATCCTAATTTTCTCATTTCTTATCCTTACAATATGCTTCTACGATTCGACCTTTCACTGCATCAACACCTTCTCCAACCTCGTCGAGAGAAACAGCCACAATTTGATTATCCATACATTCCGATGCTTCTACCGACACCTTAATATAATTGTCGGTAAAACCGCCCATGGGCATCCCTTCTGCCGAATGTTCAAGCAACACCTCGCGAGTTGTCCCTATAAACTGCTCTCTGAATGCCGACAACTTCTTTTCTGAAAGTGCCAACATTCTCGCAGCTCGCTTATGTTTATCCTCCTGACTGACTACATGCGGGATTTCAAGTGCCTTTGTATCCGGGCGTTCAGAGTACGGGAAAACGTGCAAACACGATATATCCAACGACTCGACAAAACTATATGAACGCTCAAACTCCTCGGTGGTTTCGCCTCGAGCTCCTACTATCAAGTCTACACCAATAAATGCATGAGGCATCACAGCGCGTATTCGCTCTATTTTATGACGGAACAATGCGGTGTCGTAATGGCGACGCATCAATCGCAACACCTCATCCGACCCACACTGCAACGGGATATGAAAATGAGGCATAAATCGCTTCGAATTCTTCACAAACTCTATAATCTCATCTGTCAGCAAATTCGGCTCTATCGATGATATACGATAACGAGCTATACCCTCTACTTCATCAAGCGAACGACACAAATCAATAAATTTCTCATCGCTCCCTTTCCCGAAATCACCGATATTAACCCCGGTAATAACAATCTCCTTCCCGCCGTGAGAAGCCACATCGCGAGCCTGCGACACTATCTCCGCTATCGATGATGAGCGGCTTCGACCACGCGCGCGAGGTATCGTGCAATATGTGCACCAATAATCACACCCATCTTGCACCTTCAAGAAATAGCGAGTTCTATCCCCACGCGAACACGACGGGTTAAATCGCGTCATCTTTTGCAACGGAGTTATCAAACATTGAGCATTCCTATCAACAATCCATTGGTCGATATAGTCTGGTATCTGATTTTTTCTATCCGTACCCGCTACAATAACCACCCCGGGGAGTGCCGACACCTCATCTCCTTTCAACTGCGCATAGCAACCGGTCACCACAATTGCAGCCTCAGGGTAACGCCGATGGAACGACCGAATCGTTTGCCGGCACTTCTTGTCGGCTTCTGCCGTAACTGAGCAACTGTTGATAAGGACTATATCGGGAATTTCACCATCTCCACATCGCTCTATTCCTCGTGCTTCAAGCATCTCGGCAATTGTGGAGGTTTCAGCAAAATTCAGTTTACATCCAAATGTATGATACAAACAAAGCATTTCAATATCTCTTTTATCACAAATTACCCCACGTCATCATTTTCGTGGGGTAATTCGTAGGCTCACCCGATTAAGGGCTATTATCCGTTATTCCTAATTATTTATCCAAGCCATGCTTGCGAAGCAATGCCTCTGCATTAGGCTCTTGACCGCGGAATTTTACATACAATTCCATCGGATCTTCGCTTCCACCTTTTTCAAGCACGTTTTCCTTGAACGAGCGTGCTGTTTCGGGGTCAAAAGCACCCTTTTCTGCAAACAACTCAAACGCATCTGCATCGAGCACTTCTGCCCATAAGTATGTATAATATCCCGATGCATATCCGTCGCTACCGAAGATATGTTTGAAATATGTACTATGATAACGATATTCTACCTCACGCGGCATTCCGAGTTCTTCAACCACCTTTTCTTCAAACGCATTAATGTCAACATCTTCGGTATAATCCATCAAGCCATATTGCAAATCAAGATAAGATGCGGCTACGCGTTCTGCCATATTGAAACCGGCATTGTGGCGTGATGCTGCTTGCAATTTTGCCACCAATTCATCGGGAATTACTTCCCCGGTCTTATAATGACGTGCATAGACCTTAAGCAACTCCGGCTCTAGCGCCCAATGCTCGGTCAACTGCGACGGCAATTCTACGAAATCGCGGTCAACAGCTGTTCCCGACTGGCATTTATACTTCGCACGCGACAACATGCCATGCAAGCCATGCCCAAATTCATGGAACATTGTTGCCACATCGTCAAGCGACAACAACGACGGCATTTCGGCTGTTGGTGCTGCAAAATTACATACATTGTAGATTATCGGACGTACTGCGGTCCCATCTGCTGCTACATACGATGATTTCATCTCATCCATCCACGCGCCTTGACGTTTTGACGGACGTGTAAAGAAGTCGGTCATGAATACTGCCACATGATTTCCTTCAAGGTCTACAACTTCATACACCTTTACATCGGGGTGATATTTGGGTGCATCAGGCAACTCCACAAATTTCACGCCATATAATCTTTCCGCAAGAGTGAATATACCTTTGCGCACTGAATCAACTTGGAAATATTGACGCACCTCATTTTCATCAAGGTCATATTTCTTTACTCGCACCTTTTCGGCATAATAGTAATAATCCCACGGCTCTATCTTTAGATTATCACCTCGTTCATCGGCAAGTTGTTGCATCTCTGCCACCTCTGCCGTCACTTGCTTCACGGTCGGAGTCCAAACCTTCATCAACAAATCAAGAGCATTTTGCGGAGTCTTGGCCATCACCTTATCGGTCATATAAGATGCATAGTTTGCATAGCCAAGCAACTTAGCTTTTGCTGAGCGTACTCGCAAAATATCATTGATTACCGGACGATTGTCATATTCTCCTTCTGATGCCAACTTAGAATATCCTACATACATATCTTGGCGGAGTTGACGATCATCGGCATATTGCAATACTGCCAATCTACTCGGTGCATGAAGTGTAAATGCCCACGCACCTTTTTCGCCTCGTTTCTCAGCCTCAGCGGCTGCGGTTGCAATTGTACCTTCAGGAAGGCCCGACAATCGCGACTCATCCTTCACTATAATTGCAAAATCATTAGTCGCAGCAAGCAAGTTTTGGTTGAATTTCAAATACAAATCCGACAACTCTACATTTAGCTCCGACAATTTCGCCTTATCCTCTGCCGACAGCAATGCTCCGTTGCGCACGAAATCCTTATACGATTCCTCTACTGCACGCTTCTGCTCGGCATCAAGTGCTTCGCTATGTTCATAAAGATATTTCACACGATTAAATAAGCTGTCGTTCATCGACACTTCATCATAGTATCGTGATATCATTGGAGTAACAGTCTTTGCTATCTCTTCCATTTCAGGAGATGAATCTGCCTCCGACAAGCTGAAGAACACTCTGCTCACGCGCTCCAATGTTGCGCCCGCATTGTCCATAGCAACAATCGTATTTTCAAATGTAGGTGTCTCCTCATTTGCCACAATTGCTGCAATATCCGCACGTGCTTCCTCTACTCCTTTGGTGAATGCCGGAACATAATGCTCTATCGAGATTTTATCAAACGGTGGAATATCATATTCCGTGTTATACTCTGCCAAGAATGGATTGGCTTCTTCTTTTGTTTTCGAACAGCTTCCTAACGATGTAACTATCGCTGCCGCTGCCACTGCTGTTGCTATTTGTTTTTTCATCTTTGGTATGATTGATTTAATTATTATTCTCTTTCTACTATATTTTTGATGGTGCGACTATAATTCGCTCAATTTATATCATCAATTTCTAAATCACAAATTTAACAAAATTTCCCCACTAATACAACTCTATTCTTCTCTTCTCCACTCTCCACCACTCTTTTCCCACTAAAAATGCATGTAGTTATCTCTTCCATTTTATTCACATCTTGGCGCAGTAGTTATTTGCGCAATAGAACTACTATAGAAAAAATAAAGATGGCGCACGGCTATTTCGCCCATATGCGCCACCCTTATTTATCTTATTTTCACGAATTAATACTTCGCAAAAATGATTACTTTTTCCTTCTTATTTCAGCACTCCGTCGAGCTCCGCTCCTGCCTTAAACTTAACAACTTTACGTGCCGGAATTTCTATTTTTTCCTTTGTTTGAGGATTTATTCCCGTACGCGCACTCTTCTCTTGCACTGTGAATGTTCCAAATCCAAGTAACGCCACTTTTTCATTTGCCGAAAGAGCCTCTGCAATTGCCTCTATTGTTGCTTCAAGAGCCTTCTTTGACTCTGCCTTCGTTAGATTTGTTTTTGCTGAAATAGCACTAATCAACGCTGCTTTATTCATGATAAAATTCAGTTAAATAGTTTATGGTATTAGTTAATAATGAGTTCTTTAATTGATCATTCAGACAATTTGACTTTGGACAATAACTTTCACAAATATAAACTTTTATTTTTAATTATCATTATTATCTAATAATTTTCTATCTTTCCCCTCCCTTTTTTCACAAAAATACTTAATAGTAGAATAGATATCCCACAATTTTGCTAATTTTGCAACCGACTCTACATCGTAGCAACAGCAATCTCTCTCTTGCCTTGATGTTTCTTTAAATTATACTAAAACAACTATTTGAGACATGAATATCGGTTCTACATTCCGACAACTTCCGCCGGTCACAAAAAACATTCTCATCATCAACCTTCTCATTTGGGTGGCGCTTCAAATATTCCCCGCATCTACCAAAGAGTCTTTCATTAATATTTGTGCCCTCCACTACCCCCTTTCTGAAAATTTCAACCTCGCGCAGATTTTCACATATATGTTCGTGCAAGAGGAGTTCTTCCATCTCTTCTTCAACATGTTTGCTCTATTCATGTTTGGCAATATCATCGAACGCACCATTGGCTCTCGTCGCTTCCTTTTCTACTACATTTCCTGCGGTATAGGTGCTGCGGCAATACAACTCGGCGTTTTTGCCTTCATGATTCATAACGCTGTAGGCAACCTGCCTATTGGGGTTACAATCAACGATATTTTAGCTCTAAATGTCCCGGCTGGAATGGCTCCGTCCCACCCCGACGTCTTTATCGTTTGGAATTTAATAAACACACCTGTTATTGGTGCTTCAGGTGCTATTTTCGGCATATTGCTCGCCTTCGGGTATATGTTCCCGAAAGCTCCACTCTACCTTTTCTTCATCCCGGTGCCTATTCAAGCACGTTGGGTCGTATTGGGATATGGTGCCATCGAACTACTACAAAGCTTCAACAACAACCCCGGAGACAACGTTGCTCACATGGCCCATCTCGGAGGCATGATTATCGGTTTCTTAATCCTTCTTTATTGGAAAAAGAAAGGCATATTCTATCATGGCGGCAATTTCTGATTTATACCATAAATTCTTGGCATTCTCTGTGCCTTTGAAATTGGTGATAATTAACTTCGCCATCTTCATTGCTCTCCGACTTATTGGCATCATTGCCATGATTGGAGGCTGGGACATCAATGCCGTTGTCGACTACTTAGCACTCCCTTCGCCTCTCAACATCCTTGCGCAACACCCTTGGACAGCTGTGACATATATGTTTACCCACTACGAGGTATTCCACATCATCTTTAACATGCTCACTCTATATTGGTTCGGAAAAATGTTGCTCTTGAGATGCTCCAATCGGCAACTCGTTTGGCTATATATTTACGGCGGGCTGCTTGGCGCCACTTTCTTCCTTGTTGGTGCGCAGTTATTTGCCGGTGTCGGCGGATGGTTATTGGGAGCTTCTTCTGCTGTAATTGCCATTGTTATTGCGACAGCTGTTCTGATGCCCGATTTTCGAATCTCGCTTTTCCTAATCGGCAGTATTAGGCTTAAATGGGTGGCCATTGCGGCATTCCTCTTTTTCGCTCTCGGACTCGTCGGCGACAATGCTGCCGCTCACATCACTCACTTCGGAGGTATGACTATGGGAATCATTTTCGCTCTACTTCTCAAAAATCGCATCGACATCACTCTCCCTCTCAACAACCTTTTCGACTTCATTTCCTCTTTTATAAAACGTTGCTTCTCTCGCAAATATATTCTACGAAGCAAACCAAAATTTAAGTTTAAAAGCAAAGCGTCAGCCACCTCATCGCCAACGTCTCATGCCGACGATCGACGCAATCTCGACGCTATTCTCGACAAAATCAAACATTCGGGCTACACTTCCCTGTCCCCCGAAGAACGCAAGCAACTTTTCGACATTAGCCGACGAGTTAAATAACCATATATCGCATGACAGCTAATAGCAACTCAACTATGACCTCTCGCCGATTTCTCACTCCTTTTTTTAAAGGAATCAAATGGGCATGGCTCGTAATAACTATCGTCACTGCTTTATTGACAATAATTTCTGCCAATAGTGGCATTTTCAATCCCGAAAAATTTCCATTGCCTTCTTTACTGGCTATGGCTTTCCCAGGACTTATAATATTCAACGTCATTTTCGGAATTATTAATATTTTCATTAATCGGTGGGTTGCTCTCGTGCAGTGGGTTGCTCTCATTTGTTCAATATCGGCTATTGCCAATTGGTTCCCTGTCCATCCGCTCGCTTCTACTCCGGGATTTGGCAGCAACGACAAGCTTATCCGATTTATGAGCTTCAACACCTACGGCTTTGTCGACAACGAAGAAATATACCCCGATAGCACGAACCGTTCGGCAACTGCCATCATCAGGTCTAAAGCCGATATCATTTGTCTTCAAGAAGTAGGACGACTTTTCGACTTGCCACTTCGCTTCTTGACCGACCAACAAATCGATTCTATAAATAATATATACCCATACTTCGCTTCTGAAGACGAAAAATTAGTTTCTATCCTTTCAAAGTACCCCCTCAAAGAAATTTCTCTCCAACAACCCCCGTCACCCCACTCCGGTTGGCAAGCAGCTGAAGTTTACATCGGCAACGACACTATTCTCGTTGTCAGTGTTCACTTGCAATCGTTCGGGCTCGACGACAGCGACAAAGTGTTGTTTCATAAAATAACAGATGGTGACGTCTCTACCAACATGACCGATGCCGGCAAAATTATTCTACGAAAACTTGTCAACGCCTTCCGATTACGTGCTAAACAAGCTCAACTACTTCGTCATCAACTCGACTCCCTCAACTACAAAAACATTATTCTCTCCGGCGACTTCAACGACATATCTAATTGTTACCCCATTCGCACTATCTCCGGTGATAAAATGAAATCGGTCTACAGTGAAATCGCCACCGGACCTATTATCACATACCATCGCGACCGCTTCTTCTTCAACATCGACCACACTCTCTATCAAGGCAAAAATCTTGTCCCTATTCGATATCGAAGAGGCAACATTAAATGTTCCGACCACTATCCTGTTTTTGTAACATTCAAACTCGACAACTAATTTTTCATTTCCTATTCTCCGATACAGGTCCAATACAACAAGAGGGCAAATATGCCCTCTTTTCTGCTATTATATATTTTGTATTTCAATAGTGTAATCGCTCGGCGGTGTCCGGTTGCAACTTCTTTTTGTTCTTCTTCAGCGCATTCATTATATCTCGCGACAATATATTATCGCTTACTGCTATTACTTCCCCCTCGGTCATCGCCGATAGATAATCCCCTCCATCGGCCAAATAATCAATAGTAACTACATTATAGTATCGTTCAGAGTCTATTGCTTTTCCATTAATTATTATCTTACTACACTTCCCGGAGGTCGCATCATATTTCACATCGGCATTTCCGCTGATTCCATTTATTCTCCCTTTTCCCATCTGCGCCAATACCCGCGCAAGGGCATCTCCTTTTAGTCGCAACACCTCTATCTTATTCTCAAAAGGCAATACCATAATGACATGTCCTTCCGATATTTCGCCCGAGGGCAACGTATTCCGGATTCCCCCATTATTCAAAATTGCAATATCCACTTTTTCCCCGGCAAGCGTTGAGCCATACTTCAGCATCAAATCCGAAAATATATTGATTATTGATTGCTTATCAAGCGGTGCCGACGACTTTGCCAACTTTATCGACATCAACGAATCAACCTTGCTCCTATATGGAGCTAACATTTCTTGCAATTTCTCATCGATTTTGCCATCAAAACGGCTATCCAATGGTATCACCGACGACGTTATCTCTCCTTTATTCAAATCTATATCTATCTTACCCAACGTCGTTCCCATTGAACCAAGTTGCGCAACAACGACATCTTCACCCTCCGCATTCTTTATCACCGTTGGCGATGAATTTACATCTGCCGGATTAAGCGGCGTATGGCTATGTCCTCCTATGATTATATCTATATCTTTCGACACTGTCGCCAAGATTGAATCATTTGCACGCCCCTTATCCGAATATCCCAAATGTGTCAATGCTACAACATAATCTGCTCCCTCATTATGACGAAGTGACCACGCGGTATGCTCCGCCGCCTCATACACATCAAGAAATTCCAACCCCTTCACATTACGCGATGATATCATTCCCTTGGGCTCTAAATTAAGCCCCATGATTCCTATCTTCTTCCCTCCATACTCTTTCACCACATACGGCACTACCAACCCCGACAATGGAGTATTTTCAACTTTATAATTGGTCGATATCCACGTTGCATCATCATTGCGCAACAATCCCGCCAACTCCGTCATACCATTATCAAACTCATGATTGCCCAACGTAGCTACATCATAACCCAATGCATTTACCACCTTATGTTCCACTTCTCCGCGATAGAGATTGAAATAAAGTGTACCCTGCACCATGTCACCGGCATCTACAAGCAAAACATTTTTTTCTGCGCCTCTGACACTATCTATCGCAACCTTACGTCGCATCACTCCTCCCAAATCATCTTCGGTCATATCTATTTGAGAGTGCGTATCATTAGTATGCAATATCACTAAATGTTCTGCCGACACCCCTACCATCGACATTGCCGATATTGTTGCAATCAAAATCCTACGTTTCATATCTATTTCTTCGGTATTTTTTTACTTGTACAAGTTTTCTGAAGTCAACTTTCGACTCTCATTTTTCAACTTTTCAAATATAATCATTTATTTTCATTTACCAATATCATCTCATCCAAATCCCCCACATTCCACATTCTCCCGTTCTCTACCGCATTCTCATTTCGATTTTGCAGATTATTATAACTCCAACATTTTCACACCTTTACCCTCATCTCAGTGCCCCTAATACCATTTTTTATAAAAATTTTTGCCATTTTTATTGTGCAATCAAGAAAAAGATTGTATCTTTGCAACCGCAAAGCCAATTTGCTATGGCTCCTTAGCTCAACTGAATAGAGCATCTGACTACGGATCAGAAGGTTACAGGTTTGAATCCTGTAGGAGTCACAAATTCACGATTATTGCCTTTATTTAATGCCAACTGGCTCCTTAGCTCAACTGAATAGAGCATCTGACTACGGATCAGAAGGTTACAGGTTTGAATCCTGTAGGAGTCACAAAAGCGGTTGCCTCAATGAGACAACCGCTTTTCTTTTACCATAACCCCAACTCTCACCGTCGCTAACCTCCAAACGGCATCACGTGCGTATTCTTTACCTCCCCAAGCACAAACGAACTATTCAACGACCCTATGCAATCCAAATCGCCCAATATACGCAACAATAAATTTTGATACGACTTCATATCCTTCGTATATATCTTGAGCAAGAAATCATACTCCCCCGATATATTATAACATTCCGTCACCTCGTCAATCTCATCCATCGCCTGCATCAACTTCGTCGCATTTTCGTATGTGTGTTGCTTCATCTTTAGATAGCAAAACGCTACAAATCCGCAATTCACCTTCTCCGCGTCAACCACCGCAACATACTTTTCTATATACCCCTCTCGTTCAAGGCGCTTCATTCGTTCATACGTCGGTGTCGGCGACAAATGCACCGCCGCCGCAAGTTCTTTAACCGTCAAACGTGCATTTTCCTGCAACTTTTTCAGTATCTCTATATCGATTTTGTCAAGGTGTGTAGTCGTTTCCATCTTTCTATTTTTATTAATTGGAATAATATTCTCTTTACATCCCCTCTCGGAGTCTGCCGCAATAACTTTATTCGTAATTTACCCACTAATATAGTTATATTTTCCAATTATTGCAATCCTTTTGGAATATTTTACACTCGCAACGTATCTTTGTAGCAGAAAACAAAACAAAAAAACTTTACGATTATGGCTACAAAAAAACTTCGTTTCGAGACTATTCAACTACATGCCGGACAAGAAAACCCCGATAGCGCAACCGGTGCTCGCGCGGTACCCATCTATCAAACTACCTCCTACGTGTTCCGCGACTCTCAGAACGCCGCCGACCGCTTCGCTCTTAGGGATGCGGGCAACATCTACGGACGCCTTACCAACCCCACCGAAGATGTATTCGAACAGCGTGTCGCTGCTCTTGAAGGGGGCGTAGCCGCTCTCGCTGTCGCCTCCGGTGCCGCCGCTGCTACCTACGCACTACAAAACATCCTTCTCCCGGGCTCTCACGTCGTAGCCGCCGACAACCTTTACGGTGGCTCATACAACCTCATCACCCACACCCTCAAGGCACAAGGTATCAACAACACAATAGTCAACTTCCGCGACTTCAAGGCCGTCGACAACGCTATCACACCCGCCACTCGATGCCTCTACGCTGAAACTTTCGGCAACCCCAACTCCGACATCCTCGACATCGACAAAATCGCCGAAATCGCCCACCGTCACAACATTCCGCTTATCATCGACAACACTTTCGGCACTCCATACCTCATTCGTCCTATCGAGCACGGCGCCGACATCGTAATTCACTCCGCAACTAAATTCATCGGCGGACACGGCTCAAGCCTCGGTGGCGTAATCGTCGACTCCGGCAACTTCAATTGGAAAGCAAACCCCGATAAATTCCCCACTCTCGCCGCACCCGACCCGAGTTACCACGGTGCCATTTTCGCCGACGTCGCCGGTCCTGCCGCTTTCGTCACCCGTATCCGCGCCGTCATATTGCGCGACACCGGCGCCACATTGTCCCCATTCAACGCATTTATCCTCCTGCAAGGGCTTGAGACGCTTTCTCTTCGTGTCGAACGTCATGTCTCTAACGCGCTACGCATCGTCGACTACCTCAAGAGCCACCCAAAAGTGCGCAAGGTCAACCACCCGGCTCTCCCTGAGCACCCCGACCACGACCTCTACCTCAAACTATTCCCCAACGGCGCCGGCTCTATTTTCACCTTTGAAATTGACGGCAACAAGGACACTGCTTGGCGTTTCATCGACTCTCTCAACATTTTCTCGCTCCTTGCCAACGTCGCCGACGTCAAAAGCCTCGTTATTCACCCATATTCGACTACCCACTCGCAGTTAAGTCCCGACGAACTCGAGCAACAGCACATCACTCAATCCACCATCCGACTCAGCATCGGCACCGAACACGTCGACGACCTCATCGACGACCTCGAACAAGCCTTCGCTAAAATCTGATTATACTAACCATCAAACATCAGTCGCACCGCGAATGTCATTGGACATTTGCGGTGCGACTCCCCATCTTCAATCCTTTTACCTGATAACTATATCTTAATTTCATCTATATCATTTTCCCTGAGAGATACTCCCTGAATTTGCCGCGATAACTTTCACTTATAGGCAACATCTCTCCACCGATTTTCACCTTATTGTGCTCGACTCCTTCTACCGCATCCAAGTTAACGATATACGACCTATGGATTCGCATAAAGCGCTCCGACGGCAATCGCTCCTCAAGCGACCGCAGACTCATTAACGTCGTGATAGGATGGGCCACTGCCTTTAAGTAGATTTGAACATACTCCGCCAATCCCTTTATCATAGTAATATCGCTAAGCAAGATACGCCGCATCACTCCCGAGTCCTTTACATAAATACCATCCTCGACCTCCGACATTTCATTTTGCAATCGATGTCTGCGACGTGCTCGTTCTATTGACTCCGTGAACTCTTCATATCCAAACGGCTTCATCAAATAATCTACTGCCTCTACCTTAAAGCCCTCTATCGCATATTCCGAATACGCCGTCGTAAAAATCACCATCGGACGACCCGGCGACAACTTTCGCGCAAGCTCCAATCCCGACATATCCGGCATATTGATATCCAAAAATATCAAATCCACATCATCTCTCTTATCCAATTCTGCGATACACTCGCGGGCGTCATAGCACGACGACACCAACTCCATGCCGGGGGTCCGTTCTATATATTTACTCAACTGCATTAATGCCAACGGCTCATCATCTACAGCTATACATTTTAACGTATCCATACCATTTGATTCTTATTCCCTATTCTTTATTTACTTCGACCGCCACAGGTAGCGTCAGCTCTACTTCATATGTTGCAGAATCTTCTCTTATAGTCAACTGATATTCATCCCCATAAAGTAAATCCAATCTGCGTCGCAAATTCTCTAAACCTATCCCATGATGACTATCATTTCGGCAATTCGCATAATTGCTATTTTTGGAGTGGAACACCAACTTATCCCCTACTAAATATAATGAGATCTCCACTTTTGATAGTTCACGATAACTGATTCCATGCTTAAAGATATTCTCTACAAACGGGATAAACAACAACGGCGGCAACTTTATATCCGAATTCCCTTCCGATATATCAACAGTAATCTCCACATTATCTTTCAAACGTATCCTCATCAATTTAATATAATTGTTGAGAAAATCCACTTCTTGCCGTAGCGTCACATTATCCTTATCTATCTCATAAAGCACGTAACGCATCATCTTCGACAATTCTACCACCACATTTTGTGCCTTAGCCGAATCTATATCTATCAACGCATGAATATTATTCAGCGTATTCATAAAAAAATGGGGATTTATCTGATACTTCAAAAATTGCAATCGCGTCGACGTGTTCTCAGCCTCCAATCTCGCAATTCTTCGGCGACTGCTCATTGCTCTAAAATACAACTTCACCGCAATATTCAAGCTCACAGCAAACAACGCAAATATCGTATTAGTAAGTATAATCATCGTCTTAACTCCGCGAGGGCCCCCTCTATGGCGAGGTTTATTAGTATCAGACACCTGTTCTGCATTCTGACCCGACGATACTACCACCACACTATCTATCTTTGCTTCTTCTTTATTATCCACCTGCTCTTGCGCTTCCGGCTTCCGCTCATGCCGATGTTTTTTTGAAGGAGTTGAAATTATAGATATCATACCCACTATCATTGCCACTGTCAAGGCAACATATATCACCTTTGTCTTTGCGCCTCGATGCAACAACAACCTTATAAGGAATAGGTCATGAAGCCAAAACAATATAAAAAATGGCAAAATAAAACCCCATACCTTCACCACCATATAAATTTCAAACGTGACATCCGACCCGTTCAAATATTCATACAACTGCCCCACTACCGGTATCATGGCTATGATTACCCATAGCAAAACATACACCACTCGTTCCAAGCGTTTATAATATTTATCCTCGCTCCTTTCCATTATTATATGCTCTATGCGGTTAATTCCTTTTTTTTACTACGGCGGTTTTACTTCCATTTTTAGATTAAAGCATTATACTTCGCCACAACTCTAATTCTCACAAATTTAATCAACTCTTGCCGCAACTCCAAAAATTTTCAGCCACCGCCCCCTTTTATTCAACCAAACATCCGTCTCTGCCCAAACTACGCCGACCCTCTCAATCACAATCACCATCACATCGTTCCTCCGCGTCAGCCTATGGACCGAAGGCTTACCAGCCTTCGAATTATCCCCGATGGTCATGCAATACTGCCCTATGGACTGAGGACCTACCGGACCTCACAACTCTCACTGCGCCAGCCCCTATGGAGCGAAGGCCTACCGGCCTTCGAATTACCCCCCCCGATGGTCATGCAATACTGCCCTATGGACTTAGGGATGAGCGAAGCGATACCCTCCGGACAAAAAAAGTGTCCCCGAGGGACATCCTCGAGGACACTTCCTATTTGTGAATATAACTTATTACAAACTTACTTCGTCATCTTTCTTAATCATTGTGAACAATGCCCAAGGAAGGAGAACCAATACCACCAAGAGAATAGTGATAATTCCCCAATGCAAAGAAAGAAGATTAGTCAAGAACATAAAACCGATAAGGAAGTAGTTAACACCGGCATTTAGCTTCTTGTTTTTCAACGGGCACAATGCTGAAGATGCTGTCAAGCCCAAGAATGCCAAGAAGAACAATATACCACCTGCATATTTAAACATATAGCTTGCGAGGCTGGAATACTCCCCTTGCAATATGAATAGCAAGAATGCCACTACTGCAAACGATGCATTGACGATAAATGTAATTTGAGGTGTCATGAAGCCCATCATTCCTTTCAATTGCTTCACGATTTCGTTAAACGGATTTGCTTGTTGTTCCATTTTTACTAAATTTATAAATTAATAATTCCTTTTATTTCCCATTTTTTATTCATTAGCAAATTTAAATCATTAATATTTATTAACCAAACATATCTCACAATTTTTTCTATCCTTTTTAATATTTACTGGCACAGTAGCAAAAAGGTGCGATAATCGTGCGAAGCACGGGAAAGCGAAGCGATTTAAATAACCGCGTGGTTGAGGGCTTTAGCCCGAAACCTCCGGAAAGGGAAACACACTGCGCCAGCCTATGGAGTGAGGGGCTTCCGCCCATCACATCGTCAACGACCTCTCTACATAGGCAAGCCGATAATTTCTAAAAAAATTCGCTAAACTATTTGCCTACCCACACTAAAAAACTACTGAGCCTATTTACTTTCTCAACAATCCGGAGCGCCCTTTCGTTCATTAACAAAAAAAAAGGAGCAACAAGTTTTCAAATCTCATTGCTCCTCATTCTTATTAAATTATTGCCAATTATTTCACCACTTTCGTTGCCTTGCCATTCTTTACTTCTATATAAACTCCCCCCTTCGGCTCTGACAATCTCACTCCCTGCAGATTATAATATTCTACCTCCCCGACCGGACATTCTACTACAACATTCTCTACCCCGGTAACCTCATCTCCGCCAAGCGAGCGTTTCACCGGACTACCCGAGAGTACTACTATTGTGGAATTGGTCAAATCGGTAATATTAGACGCACTCATATCCGTAAGTCCGGCATGACGCATCGGCGCAAGTTCGCTCAAATCAGGGGCTGTTACCGATGCTCCTAATGTTGTGCCTTTTGCTTCTTGAGTTCCGACCTTTTGTGAATCATAAGCTACTACAACCGGCAATTCCGAAACTTTCGATATCGGTACTATCCCTTTACCTAAATCACTATTGGCTACTGCTACGGGGGCATGGCTGAACACATACACCGGTGTGAACGACACATACAAATCACTCGTAGTCGTGAAATCTTTGGCAATATATGTCCCGAGCAACGCATTGTCAACATCATCGGTAATAAAACTGCCGTCGGGGGCAAAATCCAATCCGGGCGCATCTGCTTCTCCGCCGGCTCCCATTTTCACCAAGTATTCATACGACGCATAGTCGCTTCGCGCTCCCGTATAAACCTCTATATGATAATATTCGGGGGTAACTACCACCAGCTCTTGGTCCTCTTCTTCGTGAAGCACATCTGCCGGAGCTGTCAACTCATTATGCCCTTTATATATCAAAGCATATCCACTATCATTATTAACATTCCCACTGAGGTCGGATGCTCCGGGGGCAAGTGTCCCTATATGAACTTTACCCACTGTACCTTGACCAAACATCGGTTGCTTTGCTACTGTAGTGTTTATTGTGCCCCCGTAATTCGACGTAAATCCTTCAACCGCGACATCACTATTATTCTTGACATACTGTGTCGCAAGCACTTCAACTCTCGGATTATCTCCTCCTTCGGGCGATACATCTGATATTGTAAACTGATAGTATAATGCATCTTCTATCAACACATGCTCGCGGTCTGCATAAATACCACTTCCCGATATGTTGCCCGTGGCATCGCTTATCGCGATTGTGTAATATATTTCATTATTCTGCAATATTTCATTGCTGACATTCGGGCGGCAGAACGTTACTACGGCATTGAAATGACGATTCGAAACTTCCGATGCCGGCACTAAGACCTCACTCTCTATCGGATTTCCCAAGCCATCTTGCTGCACATTGGACTTTACTTTCAATTTTACAAAATCTGTCGCATATGTATCGGACAGACTTGCATCATCTTCGTCGTATGTATATGTATACCAACCGCCATACACTCCCGGCAACTTCGGAGTTACCGATATTTGCCTACGTTTTTCAGTATTTACGCCCGACAATGTATACTGGATTGCTATTTCTATATCATCTGTGCCAACGACACCTTCGCGAGCCACTTTTGCGCAACGATACGTTTTCGACAATTCACCTTCATTTACTGAAACTCGCTTGAGGGCGATTCCATCCAACGCTCCATTTACATAGACCGCTCCGCTAATCTCTTCCGAGCTGATTGCTTCATCGCAGTTACCCACTAACGATGCTCCGCCTACTACCCTCGCAAATTCCAATTCTTCAAGTGCCTGAACCAAATAATCGGTTGTCCACTTCACATTTACTCCATCTGACGTCGCACTTGTCGGGCGATAATCGATAAGAGCTCGCACCTCCATATTTTCGGTCAATGCTGCCAACTTAATTTCGTCTCCCGATTCTTTCATCACATAATATTGACCGCCCATACCGGCTTCATTAGTGACATAACATGGCGACTCATCTATATATCCTGCATTCTCACTTCCAAGATATGATGCAAATTTAGTCTTTCCAATGGCAGTTAGCTCCAATAATTGCATCGCTTTACTTTCCGACAACGCAGTTGCCTTATAATATATTTTCAAGAAATGATATTGCGAGGACCCGGGTATATAATGGCGGAAATAACTATACTGCGATGTCCACATCAAAGCTCGGTTATTTTCTTCATTGTTACTAAACGACAAACGGAATGTATCATCTCCCTCACTCGTTATAGTCACCAATTCTTCGGTTGTCGCGCTATAATCTACATCAGTTTCCGAATCTGCGACAGTTATATAACCACTCGGCCCTCTAAACTTCCATCCACTCGCATTATCCCCTTCCAAGGTAAATACATATGCATCGCCGATATTAGTAATTTCTGTCCCCTCTGAATTCAACTCTATTGTTGCCGGATTAAACCTTGTGTTTTCGCAAGTTGACACAGCATTTGTTTCATATGCCAAAATCACCTCCATACCCGCTTCAAGTGCCGACGGGTCGCCGGTAAACAGTTTATATACAGATCCACCCGAAATTGGCTCGTCTGCCTTTATCGTCACCTCCAACTCTGTTTTTTCACTCTGTCCATTTAGCGTTGCAGTTGCTGTCAAAGTACATGCCCCGGTTATTGTCGCTGTATTTCCTTCTATGCTTGCAGCCTCTGCCGGCGATGCAGTAAGTACCAATTCCGCCCCTGCTGTCTCACTCGTCGCCGTAATTGTCTCACCGACAGCGACCTCTACGCTACAACTCACTTCTGTCCCATCGCCAAGGGTAAACACCGGTGCTACCGGACCTTCTTCTGGATTCTCTCCACCTCCGGTTACTGTCTTATAATATATATTCAAGTAATAATATCCCGATCCCAAATTCGAAATTGCATAATGGCGGAAACAATTACTCCCCGTCGCCCACATCAACGCACGTTTTTTATCGGTATTATTACTAAACCACAATTTATCGTGTTATTCGCTTCAGCTGTGATTGTCGCAGTTGCCGACGTAGAGCCACTATAATTCACATTTGTTGACGATGCTGTTACTGTGATATATCCGCTCGGACCTTTAAACTTCCATCCACTCGCATCATCTCCCTCCAAGGTAAACACATATGCATCTCCGACGTTTGTAATTTCGGTCCCGGCTGAGTTCAGTTCTATTGGTGCCGGATTAAACTTACTGCTCGAAACGCTCGACACCGCATTAGTTTCATATGCCAATATCACCTCCATTCCGGCTTTTAATTCCGATGGAGCTCCCGTAAAAAGTTTATACACCTCTTCCCCTTCGGGCGTTGGGTCTTCACTTTTTATAGTAACTCCCAACTCCGTGCTTTCGGTCTGTCCATTTAGCGTTGCTGTTGCAGTCAATGTGCAAGCTTCGGTTATCGTTGCTGTATTCCCTTCTATACTTGCAGCCTCTGCCGGTGATGCAGCAAGTATCAATTCTGCCCCTGCTGTCTCACTCGTCGCCGTAATTGTTGTGCCGGCTGCAACCTCTACGCTACCACTCACCTCGCTCCCATCGCCAAGGGTAAATACCGGTGCTACCGGACCCTCTTCAGGTTCTTCGCCTCCTCCGGTTTCCCACTCTATATCTACTTCGCTGAGATATATAGCTCCACTACTTGAGCGAATACCTACATATGCATAATCCGAAGTAAATGTATATGTCTGTTCCGCTCCTGCGCTATATTTTATTTGAGTGATATAACTGCCACTATATAGGTCCGACGGATCGGTATATGCCGAATTTGAACCATATACATTTACTATTCTGGCGCTATTGGTTTTGCTATTAAACTTTATTGTAATGGACTTTACCGTACCAGCCGACTTTGTCACTACAATCCCGGAATCATTATTGTTTGAACGTATCTGTATCGTCCCTCCGTCTCCCGCACATTGTGATGCATACTCTGCGCCTGATTCACAAGTAAACGTATGTGATGCATAATTAATAGTGCTTCCCCCCTCATTTGCATTTGCATTGTTTAATACATCGACCACTGTCGCGGCCATCCCATGCTGCCCGAATACAACAAACGACAGCAATAACGTTAATAGTAGTACTGCTTTTTTCATGATTTTAGTTTGTATCTTGTTAGATTTCCTTATGATTCTTCTTTATCTTTTTATTATAGATTGATTTGTTCTTTTCCTTTCCCGGACTTTGGATTATAATATTTTGTTAAATGGATTATCGTTATGCGGTTTGCGACCTCGCTCTTAGTGTTAAGTTTGAAATCTTAAAAAAAGAAAATTACGCTATTGATAAGTAATAATTCGGCCGGATAAGTTCTAATATTATATTTTGCAAAAATATACTTTATTTGTTCTTTTCACAACTATTATCCAATAATTCTCAATATTTCCTATAAAATTTATAAAGCCCTCATTATTTCATCTTTAACAAAAATCGTTAGCGACATTTATTCCGCAAATTTACATCTCCAAATCTCCAAAAATGCGCCAATTTATTACATATCTCCATTTTTTTCGTAACTTTGTTTTTTAATTAGGGATAATGTTTGGACATGAAAGATCTCATCATAAATAAAGAATCAACAGAACGTACTGTACTCGTCGGACTTATCACTTCTTCGCAAAACGAAGCTAAAGTCAACGAATACCTCGACGAATTGGAATTCCTCGCCGACACAGCCGGAGCTGTAACCGTGCGACGTTTCACTCAGAAAATGGAGATGCCTAATTCGCGCACTTTCGTCGGAAAGGGCAAACTCGAAGAAATTAAAAACTACGTCGAGCAAAATGAAATTGGAATGGTCATCTTCGACGACGACCTGTCTATTAAGCAAGTATCAAACATCGAAAAAGAATTGCAAGTCAAAATACTTGACCGCACTTCTCTCATTCTCGACATTTTCGCTAAACGAGCTCAAACAGCCAACGCTAAAACACAAGTCGAACTCGCTCAATACCAATACCTCCTACCACGACTTACTCGACTTTGGACTCACCTCGAACGTCAACGTGGTGGTATCGGCATGCGCGGTCCCGGTGAAACGCAAATCGAAACCGACCGACGTATTATTCTCGATAAAATTTCACGACTTAAACACGAACTCGCTGCCATCGACAAACAAAAATCTATGCAACGTAAAAATCGTGGCAAACTCACTCGAGTTGCGCTCGTTGGCTATACTAACGTTGGCAAATCTACTCTCATGAACCTTCTCGCTAAAAGCGAAGTTTTTGCTGAGAATAAACTTTTCGCCACTCTCGACACCACGGTGCGTAAAGTTGTAATTGAGAACCTTCCGTTCCTTTTGACCGACACCGTTGGCTTCATTCGCAAACTTCCCACCCACCTCGTCGACTCATTCAAATCTACTCTCGACGAAGTGCGCGACGCCGACATTCTTGTTCACGTTGTCGATATCTCTCACCCCGGGTTTGAAGAACAAATCGAAGTAGTTAATCGCACGCTGCAAGAAATTTGCGACGCCAAGGACAAACCGATGATTATGGTCTTCAACAAAATCGACGCCTACAACTACGTCCCAAAAGATGAAGACGACCTTACACCGCGTCGACGAGAAAACATTCCCCTCGATGAGCTACAAGATACTTGGATGGCTAAAATGCACGACAACTGCGTTTTCATCTCTGCTAAAAATTCGCTCAACATCGAATCGCTAAAACAACTCCTCTACGACATGGCGAAAGAAATTCACCTACAGCGATTCCCCTACAACGATTTACTTTATCAAACCTACGATGACGACTCTATCAACCTCTGAGAATTTCGCTAAGTCGATGAAATGGGAGAATCTTATCTCCGACATGCGACTCGGACTCGAAGACTATCACGACGAACGACGTGGACTTCGCTCCGACTTTCAACGTGATTACGACCGACTCGTTTTCTCTTCTCCATTTCGTCGTCTGCAAAATAAGACTCAAGTGTTCCCTCTTCCGGGGAGCATTTTTGTCCACAACCGTTTGACTCACTCTATCGAAGTAGCTTGCGTCGGTCGTTCTTTAGCCAACGACATCGCGGCTATCCTTCGACTAAGACACCCCGAAGTCCCCGCCGAAACGTTTTATTCTATCGGCGACATTGTCGCTGCCGGTTGCTTGGCACACGACCTCGGAAATCCTCCATTTGGACACTCCGGGGAAAAAGCTATCGCAACTTTCTTCTCTGAAGGTGCTGGTAGCGACCTTATCAATTACCTCGACTCCAACCAATGGAACGACCTTATTAACTTCGAAGGCAATGCCAATTCTTTCCGTGTTTTGACTCACCAATTCCTCGGTCGTCGTCCCGGTGGGTTCGCTATGACCTACTCTACTCTCGCTTCTATTGTAAAATACCCCTACGACTCTTCTATCGCTAATGGAAAAGGTAAATTCGGGTTCTTTACTTCCGAACGACATCGTTTTAAACAAATCGCTGAACATCTCGGAATTATTCAAATCCCGGCTGCCGAAGGGTCTCTTCGTTTTGCGCGACATCCTCTCGTCTACATCGTTGAAGCTGCCGACGACATTTGCTACGAAATTATGGACCTCGAGGACGCTCATAAACTCAAAATCCTCTCTACCGAAACTGTCATCTCTCTTCTCCTCGACTTTTTCCAAAATCCGCGACGCGACGAAATTATCGACCACATGAACCGCGTTGAGGACCCTAACGAGAAAATTGCCTATCTTCGCTCTTGCGCAATTGGCGCTTTGGTCAACTGCTGCAAAAATGCTTTCCTCGACAACGAAGATGCTATTCTTAATGGCTCTTTCTCCGGCTCCCTTCTGTCAAACGTCGACTCTATCGAAAGCCGAGCCTACAACGCTTGTTCTAAGTTATCGTGGGAACGAATATACTGCGCCCCCGACGTTGTCGACATCGAATTGGCTGGTAATAAAATCATTACCTTCCTACTCGAAAAACTTATTCACGCTGTGCGTTATCCCCACCTCAACTACTCTAAATTACTCCTTTCGAAAGTCCCGCGACAGTACAACGTCTTTGCTCCCACTCTTTTCGAAAAGATTCAAGCAGTTCTCGACCACGTATCTGCTATGACCGACGTGTACGCGCTCGACCTATATAGAAAACTCAACGGCATGTCTCTGCCTGCCGTATAATTCATAATTATTTCAATCCACATGCGCCTCTTTTTAATCGCTATAATATCTTTTATTTCTCTCTCAATCGGTGCTCGTTCTATCAACGACATACCTAATGTCCACCTCGCCGACTCTACTCGTTTTGTGTCCGACCCCGACAACTACCTCTCTCAAGCTGCCATCTCGCGCACCGACTCCATAATTGGCAATATTTGGCGTTCTACAACAGCCGAAGTTGTTGCTGTAATTATCAGCAACATCGACGAGAACAACGAAATTAATCAATTCGCCACCGACCTATTTGAAGCTTGGGGAATTGGGAAGGAAGACACTGACAACGGGCTCCTTCTTCTAATTTCTGTCAACGACCGTAAAGCAGTGATTCGCACCGGACGTGGCACAGAAATTGCTCTTACCGACGCTCGCTGCGGTAGAATTATTCGCAACATTATTGCACCAAATATGCTTGAAGGAAACATCGACAACGCTGTCATTAATGCTACTGGAGCTATCAGCAACGTTCTTTCCGATCCTAAATATGCCGACGACTTAATCTCTAAATACGAAAATAATGCCGGTGCTAAAGATGACGACGACTTCTTCCCTATTTACCTCAAATTGGGTGTCGTTGCTTTTATTATATTGACCATATTGGCTATCACTACGTTTATTCGTTCTCGCAACCTCGATAGGCACGAACGCTACGATAAATTGCGCCAACTCGCAGTCCCGTCTCTCGTAATTTCAATCGCATTCCTTTGCATTCCAATCCTCAGTTTCTTCCTTTTGAAGTTCCTTATGCATCGCGCCCGACGTGCTCGTGCTCACTGCCCGAACTGCAACGCTAAAATGCAACTTATCGATGAAGTGCACGACAACGAATTTCTGACTCCGGCTCAGGACCGCGAAGAAAATCTTGGCTCGGTAGACTACGACGTATGGCTCTGCAACGACTGCGGTACTACTCGTGTACTTCCTTACATCAATTATTCGCTTCCTTACAACACTTGCCCTAATTGTGGTTCTCGTGCCGAACTCGAAGTCTCCAATAAGGTGATTGCACAACCTACCACTGAATTAAAAGGCATTGGAGAAAAAACCTACTTCTGCAAAAACTGTAATAAAAGCCGACATATTCGCTACGAAATTGCAAAATTAGCTACCCCCGTTGTCATTCTACCCGTGGGAGGAATTGGACGCGGAGGCGGTGGCTTCGGTGGTGGTTTTGGTGGCGGAAGCTTTGGCGGTGGCTCTACCGGTGGTGGTGGTGCTTCCGGCGGTTGGTAATCCCCGGACCCTCACATCATCAAATCCCATCAACCAATATAACTTGATGGGCTCCTATGGCCTGAGGGCTTACCGGGGCTCATAACTCTCACCGCGCCAGCCCTATGGAGCGAAGGCTTACCAGCCTTCGACTTATCCCCGATGGTCACGCGATGCAGCCTATGAACCGAGTCAACCTTTAGCTCGACGAGGCTTGACCGAGTCAACAACCTACCCCAACCACACAAGCGTCCGAATGGAAGCAAATCACAGAGAGCTACTGCCCCACCCAAATTTTAATTTACAACATCAACTCATAAATCTTTCGAGTATCTTCTGCCCTCAGACGATAATAACCGCCTATCACCGCGCCCTTATTTCGATGCAAGCGAGACGTCAACAAATCTATATCCGGTGACTCAACACCCAACTCGCCCATCGTAACAGGCATTCCTATCGAACGATAAAATCCCTTCAATCTACCTATACCCTCCGACGCGGCAGCATAGTCATCCGACAGCTTTACACCCATAACCTCGCGGGCAAACTGCGCAACGCGCCACGGCTTTTGTTCTGCCATAAATGTCATCCATGCCGGGAATACTGTTGCCAACCCAGCGCCATGCGTAACGCCATACACTGCCGATATCTCATGCTCCATAAAGTGGCTAACCCAATCTTCTACTCTGCCACACCCACACACTCCGTTATGAGCTAACGTCCCTGCCCACATAATATTTGCACGCGAATCATAATCTGTCGGTGATGCCAACGTTTTAGGAGCCTCTTCTATGATTGCTCGCAATAGCCCTTCGGCAACTCGGTCTGTCGTCCTGCAATTTTCTGTCGGAGTAAAATAACGCTCCATGATATGCGCCATCATATCTACTACTCCACTCGCTACTTGATACGGAGGCAACGTAAAAGTCAACTCAGGATTAAGCACTGCAAATTTCGGGCGTAATGCCATATCCGTGCGCAACGATATCTTTTTCATATCACTTCTTCGTGTGATAACAGAATTTCCGGAGCCCTCACTACCCGCTGCCGGAATTGTCAACACTACACCTATCGGCAAAGCCTCCTTCATCACTGCCACACCTTCATAGAAATCCCAGAAATCTCCCGAATAAACTACACCACCGGCTATAGCTTTTGCTGTATCAATCGCACTGCCACCACCTACAGCCACTACTCCTTCAACCCCCTCTCTCCGGCATATATCAATACCCTCATATACTCGGTCATCAGTGGGATTGGGGTCAATACCGGTTAATTCTATCGTTGATACTCCCGACTCTTGAATCGACGCCAAAACTCTGTCAAGCAACCCCGATTTGCGTGCCGACGAATGTCCCGACACTACTAACACCTTTTTTACTCCCATCGCGGCTGTCAATTCTCCAACTTGCGACTCTACTCCTTTGCCGAACACATAACGAGTTGGCGTACAATATGCAAAATTTATCATATCCAAATATATTAATGAGAACTACCGATATTCTTCTCGTCCTCGTTTCAATTATAAATATCATCTATTTACAAATATAGCAACAACGAGCGAGAAATGTGAAGTTTACTTCAATTTTTCTTTCAGCGAGTGCACTACCATGGGGTGAGGGCCTACCGGCCCTCATGCTCTCACCGCGTCAGCCCATGGAGTGAGGGTCTCCGCGCCCTCACAACGTTTCACCGCGTCAGCCCATGGAGTGAGGGGCTCCGCGCCCTCACATCTCCCAACCCTATCTACCTTCCGAAAGCCGGTAGACCTTCGCCCCATAACACGCCCTCTTGCCCACACCGCGTCAGCCCCTATGGACTGAAGGCTTACTAGCCTTCGACTTATCCCCGATGGTCGTGAGAAGCCCCTATGGAGCGAAAGCCTACCGGCCCTCACATCTCTCCATTCGTATACCTTATAGATGCACAAAAAAAGTCGGAGAACTCTCTCTCCGACTTTTTTATATCATATTTGATTATCTATTATTCGCGATTGCCACGATCATTGCGTGGTCCGCGGTCGTTGCGACGAGGTCCACGGTCATTACCTCGGTCTCGGCGAGGTCCACGATCTGCACGTGGTGCACGTTCGGGCTCTACATAGCCTTCAGGTTTCTCCTGAAGCGCCTTCATCGACAAACGATACTTGCCGGTTTTCTTATCGATTTCGAGAAGCTTAACCTCTACGGTATCTCCCTCTTTCAAACCGGCTGCCTCCATATCGGCAAGACGATTCCAAGAGATCTCTGAGATGTGGAGCAAGCCATCGCGATTAGGCATAAACTGAACAAATGCGCCAAATTCCATTATAGAACGCACCGTACCGGTATACACCTTACCCTCTTCCGGCAATTCTACTATTGCGTTAATCATCTCGATTGCCTTATCCATCGACTCTTTGTCGGTTGCTGCTACCTCTATGTAACCGCCCTCTTCTATTTCGTCAATTGACACTGTTGCACCCGATGTCTCTTGAATTCCTTGAATAATCTTTCCACCCGGACCGATAACAGCTCCGATAAGATCTTTCGGAATTATCATGGTGTGGATACGTGGCACATTCGGCTTGTAATCCTCTCGTGCAGCAGGGATTGTTGCTTCGATAATATCGAGAATGTGCAAACGTCCTTCACGTGCTTGATTAAGTGCTCGTTCAAGAATTTCATATGAAAGACCGTCACACTTGATATCCATTTGTGTTGCTGTGATACCTTCACGTGTTCCTGTCACCTTGAAGTCCATATCGCCGAGGTGGTCCTCATCGCCAAGGATATCACTCAACACTGCATATTTTTGTCCATCTGAAATCAATCCCATTGCAATACCTGCTACCGGACGTTTCATCTTTACTCCCGCATCAAGCAATGATAGTGTACCGGCACATACTGTTGCCATTGATGATGATCCATTTGACTCGAGAATATCACTCACGATACGGCACACATAGGGGAAATCATCCGGGAACATTCGCTTCAACGCACGATGTGCAAGATTACCATGACCTACTTCGCGACGACCTACTCCACGTGTCGGACGAGCCTCTCCGGTTGAGAAGGGGGGAAAATTATAGTGAAGAAGGAAACGCTCACGACCGGTATTCAACACATCGTCAAGTATCTTCTCATCCAACTTTGTGCCAAGGGTTACTGTTGCTAATGCTTGTGTCTCACCACGGGTGAACACTGCCGACCCATGGGGCACTTGCAAATAATCTGTTTCACACCAGATAGGACGAATTTCTGTTGTCTTACGTCCGTCAAGACGGATTCCCTCATCGAGTACACAACGACGCATTGCTTCTTTTTCTACATCGTGGTAGTAGCGTTTCACCAATGGTGTTTTCTCATCGCGTTCCTCTTCGGGGAGCGACTCGATATATTCGTTGCATATAGCTGCAAACGAGTCCGCACGCCAATGTTTGTCGGCCGAACCGGTTTTTGCTATTGCATATACCTTATCATAGCATTTGTCATGAACATCCTGACGAAGTGCTTCATCATTTACCTCGTGGCAATATTCACGTTTCACTGTCGAACCTACGGCTTCTGCAAGTTCCATTTGCGCCTTACATTGCTCTTTGATTGCGTCATGAGCTGCTTTGAGCGCACCCAATAAATCTGCCTCCGATACTTCATTCATCTCTCCCTCTACCATCATGATGTTGTCGTAGGTTGCACCTACCATCAACTCCATGTCTGCCTCTTCGAGTTGTGTAAAGGTCGGATTTATTACAAATTCACCATTTACGCGAGCTACTCGCACTTCCGAGATAGGTCCGTTGAAGGGGATGTCTGACACGGCAAGTGCTGCCGATGCGGCCAAGCCGGCCAACGCATCTGGCATATCTACCCCATCTGATGAATACATCGTTACATTTACAAAAGTGTCTGCATGGTAATTTTCCGGGAACAACGGTCGAAGTACTCGGTCTACTAATCGTGAGGTAAGAATCTCATAATCCGATGCTCTACCTTCGCGCTTCAAAAATCCGCCGGGGAAACGTCCTGCCGATGAAAATTTTTCCTTGTACTCTACTTGCAAGGGCATAAAATCAACCCCCTCTCCCGCTTCTTTTGCGGTTACTACAGTGGCGAGTAACATTGTGCCGCCAAGACGCAACTCTACGGCACCGTCTGCTTGTTTGGCAAGCTTCCCGGTTTCAATGGTAATCTCGCGACCATCGGGCAGTGCGATGGTTTTCTTTACTACGTTCATAAATTCTTTTTATATATTTTTCTTGTACTTCAAAAAATCGTACAAAGTTAGCATTTTTTTTTCATTCATTAAAGGATTTTACTAACTTTGACACTAATAATCAATATTTTTACATTTTATCCGCAATTTTTCTCATGATTGTCAGATTGGTTTCCGTTTCACCCGACGAATATTCTATTTTATTCCCTAATCCATCTACTGTTTTCGCCTCTGCTCAATTCAACTGCCTAAATGTGGGGAAAGTGGAAAAATTGCTTTTTATCGTCGGACTTGACTCTACCAATCATCCAGAAATGGGGATTTCCATCGGGTTGCGCGACAACTTTTGGAGAGCACCTTTCTCTGCTCCTATGGCGCCATTAACTTGGAAAAAGGACATCTCCATTGCATCTGTTCAAGCCTTCTTCAATCTTCTTAAAGAACATCTCGCACCTATCCCTATTCGCATTACTCTTCCTCCTTATTTTATCGAGGATTCTATGCTCGCGAAAATTTCAGGTTCCCTTTTGAACATGACATCGGAAATTACTGCCGACTTCAACTATCACTACCAACTATCTCTTTTCCCCGACTTCGAAAATCACCTTAATAGAGCAGCTCGAAACAAATACCGGCAAGCTCTTAAAGCCAACTTCTCATTTGAAAAAACCGACATTGCTCGTGCCTACACTATCATCGCTGCAAATCGAGCTTCTAAAGGCTACTACCTCGCGATGACGCTCGACAACCTCATCGCCACTGCAGCTTGCATCAACATTGACTCATTCATCTTGAACCTCGACAATAATGATGTTGCCGCTGCAATTGTTTACCACATCACTCCCGATATTGCCCATGTCGTATATTGGGGAGACTCTCCGGGATTCGAACTAAAACGCCCGATGAACATACTTCCCTACCACATATTCAAGCACTACCACCAACTCGGATTTAAATTCGTAAACATCGGCACATCTTCTACCGACGGAATCCCCAATATCGGTCTTTGCAACTTCAAAGAATCTCTCGGTTGCACAACCTCCACCATCATCTCCGCTACCATCTAATCCCATACCGCGCCAGCCCATGGAGTGAGGGTCTCCGCGCCCTCACAATCCCCCTCACAACATTCCCCCACCGCGTCAGCCCCATGGAGCGAAGGTCTACCGGCCTTCGACTTATTCCGGATGGTCCCCATGGAGTGAGGGGCTTCCGCGCCCTCACATCGTGCGAAGCACGGGAAAGCGTAGCGAATAAATAACCGGGGGTTGAGCGTAGCGAAACCTCCGGACAAAAAGACATGCACACAAAATCGTCTGCAAAGATGGGTCGCTTTAGCGAAATAAATAACCGGCCGTTTTTAAACTGCCGGAGAGGAAACCACACTCCCTTCTCTCCTTCCCCCCAAAAACAGAAAGAGAACATGCATATGCACATTCTCTTCCCATATTCTATCGAGAAACAGAAATTATTCTGCAACTACTTCAAAAGGAATTTCTACGCTAACTTCTTTGTGAAGTTTAACTGTAGCTTTGTATTTACCAAGTTCTTTAACTGATTCCTTGATAACGATGATTTTGCGGTCAATATTGTGACCAAGTTTCACGAGTGCTTCAGCGATTTGGATATTATTAACAGAACCGAAGATTGTACCATTGGCACTTGCTTTTGCACCAATTGTCAATTCTACTCCTTCGAGAGCAGCAGCGGCTGCTTCTGCATCTGCTTTTATCTTAGCCAACTTGTGTGCACGTTGACGCTGATTTTCTGCAAGAACTTTAAGCGCCGATTCTGATGCGATAACGGCTTTGCCCTGAGGGATTAGGTAGTTACGACCGTAGCCGCTTTTAACCTCTACTACGTCATCCTTGTAACCAAGGTTGCTGACATCTTCTTTAAGAATAAGTTTCATATTGTTACGGCGTTTAAATTATTATTTCATCAAGTCGGTTACATAGGGGAGAAGTGCCAAGTGGCGTGCACGCTTAACTGCTTGTGCTACACGACGTTGGAATTTGAGTGATGTGCCGGTGATACGGCGGGGAAGAATCTTACCCTGCTCATTGAGGAACTTCTTCAAGAATTCAGGATTTTTGTAATCGATATACTTGATGCCGCTACGTTTGAAACGACAATATTTTTTCTTTTTAACATCCACTGATAGCGGAGTGAGATAGCGGATTTCTGATTGAGTCTGTGCCATGTTTTAGTCCTCCTTTTCTTCTACTTCTTTGACTTCTACTTCGGGATTTGCTGACTTGAGACCGCGACGTTTTGCTGCATATTCTGCTGCATACTTGTCAAGACGGAATGTCAAGAATCGGAGAACGCGCTCGTCGCGACGATAGGCGGTTTCCAACTTCTTGATTGTAGCAGGCGCTGCGTCAAATTCTACCAAAGTGTAGAATCCGGTTGACTTTTTTTGGATGGGATACGCAAGTTTGCGAAGGCCCCACATCTCTTCGTTCACGATGGTTGCGCCATTGTCGGTCAACACTTTAGTGAACTTTTCTACCGCTTCCTTCATCTGTACATCAGACAAAACGGGAGTCAAAATGAAAACGGTTTCGTAATGGTTCATTTTTATTTATAATTAATTATTAATAGTTATTATTTCGGCATTCTTTTCCAATTCTACCGAAAAAGCACGGCAAAGTTACCACTTTTTACTATGATTTCCAAATATTTAAAACTTTTTTTTCTTATTCTCCCAATTTCCTCGCCTTCCACAAGTCAGAACTTTTATCATTACATCACACCACCAACCACTCCGCGCTAGCCTATGGAGCGAAGGCTTACCAGCCTTCGACACTACAACGTAGGACCCGGCGTCCAAGGACAACACATAATAATCACAAACTAATTCCACCTCACTCCCCCAATTATGAATTATGAATTGCGAATTATGAATTATGGGACGAAGGCTTACCAGCCCTCATGCTCCCACCGCGCCAGCCCTATGGAGCGAAGACCTACCGGCCTTCGACACTACAACGTAGGACCCGGCGTCCAAGGACAACACATAATAATCTCAAACTAATTCCACCTCACTCCCCCCAATTGTGAATTATGAATTGTGAATTATGAATTATGGGACGAAGGCCTACCGGCCTTCGACACTACAACGTAGGACCCGGCTTCCAAGGACAACACATAATAATCACAAACTAATTCCACCTCACTCCCCCAATTATGAATTATGAATTGCGAATTATGAATTATGGGACGAAGGCTTACCAGCCCTCATGCTCCCACCGCGCCAGCCCTATGGAGCGAAGACCTACCGGCCTTCGACACTACAACGTAGGACCCGGCGTCCAAGGACAACACATAATAATCTCAAACTAATTCCACCTCACTCCCCCCAATTGTGAATTATGAATTGTGAATTATGAATTATGGGACGAAGGCCTACCGGCCTTCGACATCCACTCACCACCGATAAAAAAACAGAGACCCACCATTCATTCCAACGGCAGGTCTCAAAATAACGACTATATGTGTTTTCTTATCTAAATTAAAAACAAATACTATTTATGAAGGCAACTATCGTGACCTCCGTCTCCTTTTTCTTTTTCTTCGTAGTAGCTTGCTGGATAGTTAACAGTCACCCCATCAACTGCGGGAAGTCCTTTAACGCCTAATTGAGCGCCACCTACAAGTTGATTGAATGGAATCCAATTCATGTGGTTGTCAACACACTGACTATGGTCATAATCTGAGGGGAGACCGCCATAAGTAAAGCCGGGCTCAATACGCATACCGCGTCCGTTATTATGTCCGGGTGTTGGCTCGCAGTAATGATAATTCATCCAATCACCATAGTTAACAGTCACATTTTTGAATGAGAGATTGTATTGCGACAAGTCGGGATAGTTAACACCGTTGATTGTCGTAGTTTTTTCGCATCGACCGATAATCATACCGCACATACGATAGTTATAATAGTCGTATGACGCTGTACAGTCATTATATGCATCGATACGGCAATTGATTTCTACATTTTCAAAAATGTAAGTTGCACCCGGTTCTGCTTGACCTACAATACCACCAATTGATGAATCGAATGAGCCCCAAAGACCGCCAAGAACTACATCAGAACCTATTTTAATATCTTTGAACGTATAGGTTCCGGCTCCTGACCAACCGATGATACCGCCACAACCATTGTTATATGTACCAATCTTACTGTTTTTAATTTCGATATTTTCAAATACGCAATCACCTGTTGCGCTACCGGCGATAAATGAGATATCTCCACCTTCTACTTGTGCTTCAAGAGTTTCAATTACAACATTCTTAACTGTTGCGCCTTCCAATTCTGCGAAAAGACCGATTGAGCCATACTGACCCCATTCGTAGCCCATGTCCCATCCGCTTTGATAGATACCTTTGATTGCGTGACCTTGTCCATCGAATGTGCCTTTGAAAGGTTCGCAAATCAAACGATTGCGTTCATCTCGTTCTCCGGTTGAACCAATTGGAGCAAATGAATCTCCATTAGTCTTGACTGCTGTCAAATCTACATCACATTCCAACTTGATAGTTTTGCCTGCAAAATTGTTGTCATCAGCAGCAATAAGTGCTGAAAGTGAAGCCAACCCTTCATCGGCGGTGATAACATAATTCCCTTCCGGGTCAACACCGACACCTTCAGCACCTTCAATAGGTGTCCAAAATTTAATTTCTTCACCATTCTCATCGAAGTAAATAGGTTCATTAAAGCCATAAAGAACAGGGGCATCGTTATCATTATTGAATTCAAATGTGTTTGTACCGTTGAAGATGTCGAAGTTCAAAGTTTCGGCAGAACCCACATTGTCGCCGGCTGCTTTGTAGTTATGTACCCAGAAGCAATATTTGCCTTTCAATGTGGTATTCTTGATGGTCACATTATTCATGTCGTTTCCGCTGTTGAATACGCGAACCGGAATATATGTAGATTCCAATATTGAGTTATTTACATTCAATGTAACCTCTCCCCAGTTGTTAAGGTGAGCCACAAATGCCATATCTGATCCGCCCATATTCTTTGCCGTTACGCCATCGAGGTTAAGAACTCCGCCGGCTGTTACATTAAAGAGGTTGGTTGAGTTGTTCCATGCCATATTGGTCCCTTTGTGCTCGTACACCATATTACCATTCTTAACTGTCAATGTGCCTCGAACGTCAAACATGTTGTAGTTTTTCCCTGTTTCTGATGATGTAGATGAGAGTGTTTTGCCATTAAGGTCAATGATAAGTTCCTTTTTAGCCGCAACTGTCAATACAGGATCTGCTGTGCTACGTGAAAGTGATGAATTAAGCTCGATATCTTTTCCCAATATAATCATATCGATGTTTTCATCAACGAATGCTGCGTTGAATTCTTCAACTGTGTTTACTTCCTTATATACTATGCCATCGAGTGAACCATATTTATTATCATCATCAAATCTGTCGTCGATTACGATATTGAACTCAGCGGGGTTAGTCAAAAGCCAACCTACGATGTTGGTACGATAGTTGCGCTGAA
>CAYWXG010000026.1:0-34969 GCA_964462445.1 uncultured Barnesiella sp.
CGCTGTCATACTGCGAAGCGTCGCCTTTATATAATTCATAAATTTCATCTTGTACAGCACGAACGGCAACTATGTTGCTGGTATCAATGAATGTATTGACAGCATCAGGCAACCCTCCAATAAGAAGATATTTTTTGAATAAATTCAAAAAATTGTTGTGCAAAGCCTCACTTATAGGCCCTTCTTTAACAAACTGCTCTTTTACATAAGCAATCGCCTCATCTCCGACACCGTTTGCCCACAGAAATTCCTCAAAATCAAGTGGATACATTTTCTTTTTTAAAATACGTCCACCCGGTTTTGACAATGTTTTATTTAAAGTTATACCAAGCAACGAGCCACTGGCTATATAAGTGAAGCGATCTTCATCCTTTAAGAATTTAAGTAGCGTTAGTAATTCGGGGTAGGCTTGTATCTCATCAAGAAATACAAGAGTATCCTCTTTAGAGCCCATCTTTTCACCGGCATAAAAACTTAATTTGAAATAAAAATCTTTTGTAGTAGTTACACCTTCAAACAATTTATCACCGTTCTTATCTTCCAAAAAATTAATTTCAATATAGTTTTTGAAATACTTCCGACCTTCATGTCTAATTATAAATGATTTACCAATCTGCCTCGCGCCATCTAACAATAGCACCTTATTAGAACCCGAACGATAGTATTCTTGTATCTCTTGTTGAATTTTTCTGCGTAGCATAACTCTTATTCCAATTTGATTACGCCACAAAAATACACTTATTCCACTTAACAAACAAATAAAATATACACTTTTTTCACTTTAAAGATGCCATTTTTTCACACTTTTTCCGGTTTGGAGATGCCAATTTTACACGCTTTTCCTCTTTGATAGTTGCAATATCCTGTCTTTTACCCCATTTTGTCATTATCCACCAAATTTTGCCAAAAACGGCAACAAAGGCATGTCAGAATCTCAATTGGAGAATACTAAAATAATCCCCAAAGAAACGAAATAGGGGGTGTCTCGTTTGAGTCACCCCCATTTTTATTCTTGATATAATGGGACTCATTAGCTAACACTATGGAACGAAGGCCTACCGGCCTTCGACCGCGATGTGATGGTGATTGTGAGGGCCGGTAAGCCCTCTCTCCATAGGCTGACGCAGTGGAACGATGCGAGGGCCGGATTACTGATACAAACGGTTCACAACCGAGCTACAAAAAAGCGGCTTGACCGATTGACCAAGCCGCTTTTGCTATATTGAGTCATTAAATTAGCGTACCAATACTTTTGAAGTTTGAGAACCTTGACGTTTGATATAAACACCATTTGCGGGGTTCTCAACGCGAATACCTTGGAGGTTGAAGTATTCAACCGGTGCTTCGTCTTCTGACGGAACGATTACTACATCTTCAACACCTGAAGTTGCGAGACCGATACGTGCAGGAGCGAAGGTGATAACATCTTCATCCTCTTTTTCTTGGCTTGAAGAGGGGTCCATAGAGTATTCATTCTTAACATTGTCGAAGAATGAAGGATCATAAGGAGTACCACCTACAGGGCTTGAGCCATAAACATCGAGATATTGAACACCGATACCATTGTTCTTGATATAGTCCTCAGTAATGCCGAGAAGCGACAACGGAATTTGGAATTCATAGAATGTGTGAGCTGAAGCATCGATTTCGCTCTTCAAATCAGCGAATCCTTCATTAGTTTCCAATGCTGCAGGATCGTATTCAAAGCTATCTTGACCATAGATGTTTGATACGCATGATGCGAGACCATCAGCATAACCATATTTCACTGTGCTTGTCAAGCAATATGCTGCATCGTAGCTTGCGTGACCATCGGCTGTGGGGATGAAGAAACCGGGAGTTCCTACACCGGGTTTGCTTGAACCAATCCATACAGCGTCTACACCATTGTCGAATTTAGCGCCGGGAGCACCTTCGTCGTTCCAGATTGCTTTTGTACCACCGATATAACCGTCAAATTCTTTATTGGGGTCGAGGTCGAATGCTATCATCAAGCGACCATCCATATTGTAGGGCTTAGATTCGCCGGCTTGCTTTCCTTCACCATATTCATCCCATACCATGTATACAAATTGCACACCAAGGTAGAGGTTAGTATTATCGTAAGCAGCATACAATGCATAAGAGTCGATGATAGGACGTTCGTGTTTACCCTTCATTGCTTGAGCAACGTCGCGAGCAACACCTTGTGCGATAAGGTCAGCATCGGTCCAGTTGCTGAGTGCGCTTGTTGAGTTTTGATTGCTGAACGACATATTTACCGTACGGTTAGTACCTACTTGACCGTTGGGGTTCACTTTGTAGTAGTCTGTAATCAAATTGTCGCCTGAAGGAATGGGAGTGGGAGTTGTAGCATCAGAGCGAGTGAATGTTGCTTCTGCAGTTGTAGTGCCGTTAGCGTTAGTTGCCGATACAGTGAGTGTACCTGTTTGTCCATCGTTCAAATATGAGCTTACAGCGATAGTATTTGAGCCATTTGATAATGTAATAGCTTTACCATTGAAATCGGCTGTGATTGAAGTAGGATCGCCTGCGATAGTTACAGTTACGTTAGATGTACCCTTCACTGTTCCACCATTGGGCGAAATTGCGATAGTAGGCTTCACTTGAGTGTCATCTACATATTCAGTGTGGCTACCGTCAGCTTTATATACGTGACCGGTTACCCAAGCGAGGTCCTCGGTTTGTGAGCTACCGCCATTGTTGAAAATTACGTTGGCAGGTGCTGTTGTTGCAGTGTAAGAGTAAATATTATCTTTCACCTTAGTCATTGCAACACCGGGCCATGCTCCGTTTTGGTCAGTAGAACCGGTAGTCCAAGTGTAGCAATATATTGTTGACCAGCTGCTGCTTGAGTTATCGAAGTATACTGTGTAACCTGAAACGGGATCGGGGTCGGGGGTAGGTGTTGAACCATTGCTGAACACTACCTTAGTGCTTGTAGCACCATTGTCGTTCATGATGTATGAACCTGAGTATGTAAGGTCGCCTGTTTGCGTGTTTCCGCTCGTATTGAATACGATACCGGTTGTACCATCTGCAACTTTAGCTACTTTGTATGTGTTGCCATCTGAGCCTTGTGCCGATACAAATGCTGTGCCGGGCCAAGTTGATTCCGATGTACCACCCCAATAGTGTACGTGAGTGTGGTTACCGCTGTAAGCGATGTTATAGTCACCTACGATAGTAACGCCATCTGTAACGACTGTATCATCATTTCCGGTATTGTCATCTGAGTCATCTGAAGAACCTGCTGATGAAAGAGTAACTGTCATTGTTGACAAGTTGGCAACAACCTTATATGTCCCCGCAGGAGCAAGCCATGAGCAAGCTGCCGATGCATTTACATTAGCAGTATATTTAGTAATAGAAGCCGAAGTAGAGATTGCAGCATCAGCCGATGCAGCTCCATAACGGTCACTTGCATTAACTGCATTCCAGTCAGCACCTTGAACGGTTACAAATGTGAAGAATGAACCGTTGGCATCGCTTGCTTTTGTCAAGTTAACGCTGTTCCAAGTGTAAACACCGTTAGATGCGTTATCGGCAGCGATTGAGGTTGAAGTACCCCAGCTATTAAATGTACCGATAAGATATAGTTGTGAAGGATAGCTACCGGTATTACCTGTATTGCCGTTATCATCTCCGGTGTTTGTATCATCGTCAATATCGGGAGCTTCGCCATCGATAACGAGAACTGCGATACCTGACGAACCTACGTTACCTGAGATAGTTGATGCAGTTACGGTGAATGTTCCACCTGAAACTTGGTCGATATATGTACCTGCGGGGCAGTAACCACCACCATTGGCAATTGAAACTGAGCCTGAACCACTACCTTTTACGATAGTAGCACCAACACCCTTACGAGTTACGCTGACAACTCCATTTGATTGTGAGAAATAGTCGGCTGCACCTACTGCTTTATTGCGAAGCTTGTTGACTGCGGCAATATGTGTTGATTTAAAGTTGGTTGAACCTTTCACACCTACTTTGATAGCGTCCTTGCTGGTAGCGAAAGGACGAGAGAAGTAGAGAGATGAAGCGCCGTTACGGCAAGCGATGATAGCCCATGCACGGTCGATCACTGCTTGAGAAACGTTGGTAGAAGCTTGCCATTCGTTAGAATAGTCGTCATGGCTTTCTGCCCAATACACCACCTTGTTGTCGGCAATTGTACCTGCTGCCCATCCGGCATAACCTGAAGGAACGCCACCGCCATTCACTGCATTACGTACTCCGCTTGAATAGCCGTTGTCGGTTACCGACATATAATTAGTATACTCTTTCATTACGGTGTTACCATCACCACCTGGGCTGTCGAGGATTTCTCCATAGTGCCACATACCCGACACTGATGTAACAGTCGACCAGAAGTTACAACCTTCTGAAGGAAGACCGATATGTTTTGCTGCGTCCCAACGAATTCCGTCTACACCGCATGCTTTAAGTTCTTCTACATAAGCTTTAGCGCGTGCTTGTACTTCAGTGTCTTCTGAGTTACAGTCTCCATAGTCGCCAAGCTGGCCATGAGTGATTGAATAGCGATTGCCATAATCTATACCTCCGTTATAACGCAAACGACCATTTGAATCCCACCATGAATCGCGGTGTGAAGATGATCCATTTACGTGGTTGGCTACAACGTCAACGATAACTTTGATGCCTCGTTGATGTGCTGCCGTACAAAGACTTGTCAACGATGTCTTATTACCGATACCATTAGATACAAGCTTGAAGTCATAGGGCAAGTAGCAATAGTACCACTCTGCGTTGGTGTTTGCACTTCCCTGAATGGGGGATAATTGTACTGCGCCAAATCCTGCGGCTGCAATGTTGTCGAGCTCTTCTTCCACTTGAGCACACGACCAGTCAAAGCAATGGAGGATATTTCCATCTTGGATGTCGGTGGGCAAACCATAATCGGCAGCCTGAGCACCAACAGTGATGGTCATAGCCAACGCTGCTGCACTTAAAACTTTTTTAAACATGATAAGAATTTAAAAATGTAAGAAGATATGATAAATAATAATTCACTTTACCTATAATAAGGGGAGTGCTTTTGCTAACAATCGAAACCTTTTTTACCTAAAATTGTTTAAACTCTCCCAATTTACACACAAATCCAGAATTAATTGCAAATATACGGTTTACTTTTTATTTCTTAATGTAATTTAGGTTTTTTAACTATTACAAACGATACGGGATACCTTCGGAAAGGGGAACACACTGCGTCAGCCTATGGAGTGAGGGGCTCCCGGCCCTCACATCGTGCGAAGCACGGGAAAGCGAAGCGTATCAATAACCGGGGGTTGAGCGTAGCGAAACCTTCGGTTATTAACTCGGACGAGCCTCGTCGAGCTAAAGGTTACTTTCGCTAAAGCGACACGTCCTCCGGACGCTGTGAGATCGTCAACGACCTCTCTACATAGGCAAGCCGATAATTTCTAAAAAAATCGCTAAACTATTTGCATATCCACACTAAAAAACTACTGAGCCCTTTATTCCCTTATCCCGACCCGTGGTTAAAATGTTTCGCAACATTTAAACACATAAAGGGCACACAATTAAGTGCACCCTATGCGTTTATCTTTACGCTGTTTCGGATATTCTCCTAATTATTCTGCTACCGGAGCATTAGCGGCAGCAGGAGCTCCGGCTTCTGTTTGGAATTCAGTAGGAGCTGTCTGTTCCTGTTGTTGTACGCCAATGTTATCGTATTTAGCTCCGGGAAGATTAGGAGACACCATTGACGACATGATTGAGAGGAAGAGAATCACGATTGCAAGAGTCCATGTAGCCTTTTCAATGAAATTATTGGTACGGCGTACTCCCATTATTTGGTTAGAACCGGCAAAATTTGATGCCAAACCGCCACCTTTTGATTTCTGAATTAGCACTACGCCGATCAAGAGGACCGACACAATCACTGTGAGTACAATTAATAATGTTTGCATTTTAAATTATGTGATTATTTATTTTTATTTATCGTATTTTATTCTCTTTTATCGCTAAAAATCCACAACTTTCTATCCATTCTTAACTTCTGCAAATCGACGATTGTTGAGAACTTTGCGAATAAAGCGCATTTGGTCTGCAAAGTAAACACTTTTTTCCGGATATTTCAAACTTAATTGACTTATAATTTCATATGCGCGCTCATATTGGTGCTGTCTAATGAAAATTTTTGCCAAACTTTCGCTCAAAAGGGTATTATCGGACTGCTGTTCGGCACCATCCTCATTATGGCGATTTTCCACCGTAGAGGAAGGAATTCTCGATGGTTCTTCCTGTGGCACACTCCCCTCAAGCTGTTTCTGCTTTAATATAAATCTATTAAGCAAATCATCATGGCTATCTCCGCTATTGACCGGTGCCATCGGGAGGCTTTGTTGTTCTTCCTGAGCCAACAACTGAGCATAATCCGGTGTCGGATTAAATATCAAACGATTAAGCACCTCATCATCCTCTCCCCCATCGCCATACGTCGACAAAAACGTATCTATTGCACTCTCGGTCGTAGGCGTTTTCGTTTCCTCTTCCGGATAAAATGGCGCATCTTCTTCATTGAGCAACGTTGCAAGGACAATCGGAGTAGTCGCCGTACGCGCCAGATGCTGCTCAATGATGCGGCGTTCGTCGCGCGTCAATTCTTCGCTTCCGTCGCGCAACTTAATTATCGACGGCAACGAAAAATAGGGATAGCGCGCCATCAATGCTTCTATCGTTGACATCGACAACCCGTCGGCTCTATTTTCATCAGATATCAAGCCATTTATTGCACCGATTATTGTTGCGTCTGACATAATTTACCAATTACCCAATGTTGCGTTAAATATCAATTCTACAAGCTCCTTACTTATTTGCTCGCACAACTCATCTTGAACGTCGGTCAGCATCTCAGTGGAATCAAAATCGCGATATGCCGAGAATGTTTGGTCAATATCATTCTTTTCATTCTTACTGTCGGTGTATTTCACACGCACTGAGATTGTAAGGCGTGTTTTCGATGCATAAGCATCTTCTGTTACCGCTTGCGGGCTTAATGAATACCCCGTTATTTCCCCCTCTATACTCAAATCCGATGCACCGTCAATAGTGCGTAGTCGGGTATTGCGAGTGATATAATCCTGCAACTCGATAACAAAGGTTTGTTGCAGCGGCGGATACACCAATGCCGCGCGTATCGGGAACTCTCCCACCGAGATTGTCTTATACACGTTATAGTCCAATGCTGCACCATTAAACTTATAACTAATAGTACATCCCTGCCACGCTATCGATGCCAACAACATTATTGTCAATAATATGCTACGTCGACATTGCTTCAACACTCCGTATATTTTGTTATTATTCAAGTCCATACTCTTTTATCTTGCGATAAAGTGTTCGTTCCGATATATTAAGTTCATTCGCCACTACTTTACGACGCCCTTGATTGCGCTCAAGCGAACGGCGTATAAGTTCTTTTTCTGTTTCCTCCAATGTCGTGACGGGGGCTGTCGCAGTAACATCTACAACATCGCGCCCGGCATCGTGCGCTACGCCTCGATTGAACAGAGAGTCATCAGCATCGATATATCTCACCATTGCGGAGCCTCGGTCGCGCTCTTTATCACCTCCAAGCGACAATCGTCCTCCGCCGGTCGAGATATTATCATTTTCAACCTTTCCTTTCAAATATTCAATCTCGCGCTGCAATTTAAATATCATGCTAAACAGCATTTCTCGTTCACGATCGTAGGCTGCCCCCGATGATGCCTGCGATATTGCCGGCACATAGCTCGTAATGCTTTCCGGGAGATACGACAGCAACTCTTCCCGATTTATAGCGCACCCGGCATCAAACAGTGCAATCTGCTCTACGACATTCTTGAGCTGACGCACATTTCCGGGCCAACGATAATGCAACAACGCATTGCGCGCATCATCATCAAACGTCACTTGCGGGGTGCGATAACGTTCTGCAAAATCTGCCGCAAATTTTCGTGTTAGCAACAATATATCATTCCCTCTGTCGCGCAATGCCGGAACCATGATTTGCACCGTCGACAGACGGTAATACAAATCCTCTCGAAACTTACCCTCGGCCACTGCTCGCGACATATCTACATTCGTTGCTGCTACTACGCGAATATTAGTCTTCTGCACCTCCGACGAGCCCACTTTAATAAACTCTCCGCTCTCAAGCACACGAAGCAAGCGTGCCTGCGTCGTAAGAGGCAACTCTGCAACCTCGTCGAGGAATATTGTCCCCCCATTGGCCTCTTCAAAATAGCCTTTACGTGATGCTACTGCCCCCGTAAATGCTCCTTTCTCATGACCAAAGAGTTCCGAATCTATCGTACCCTCCGGTATCGCGCCACAGTTCACTGCAATATACTTACCATGCTTGCGTGCACTGTTTAGATGTATGATTTGCGGAAAAAACTCTTTTCCCGTTCCACTTTCTCCGGTTACCAATACCGACAAATCTATCGGGGCCACACGCAACGCTCGCTCTACGGCATTATTGAGCGCCGACGCATTTCCCACTATACCGAGACGTTGCTTCATTGCAACTGCTTGGGGTGATATTACCGACTCGTTCGACATCGTTGTTCCCTTCTTTTTAGAAGTTAGTTGTTATTTCTATTTTTCTTTTTCAATTGGCGACCCACTTCTCGCAACTTATAGGTCTCATTGCGCAAGTATTCGCCAAATTCCTTCTGTGAGCCCATATGCTTCTGTTGCTCTTCTACCGAGATTGGCTCTCCTATTGTCACGTGAAATTCTTTATGGCGTTTACGGAACACTTCTGCCGGGTGACGCAACGTGCGCAACTGCCAGAACGTAATCCCCAAAAAATTGAACCACCAACTCTGACTGCCATGGAAAAAGATTGGCACTACCGGAACCTTAAACTGTTCTATCAAGCGTATGATATTAGGCTGCCAATCGCGATCTTTCAATCGACCGCGCCAATTCACCTTTGCTACTGCTCCTGCCGGGAAAAAGCCCACCGGCTCCCCGCTTCTCACTTGGCGAATTGCATCTTTTATTCCCTTCATCGACACGGCCTTCTTCTTCGGATTGTCAGAAGCTAAGGCATCTACTGCTATAAAATTGGAACGCATTCCCGAGATGTGATTCAACACCATGTTGACCATCACTTTATATTTAGGTCGGCGAGAGGCCACTATATCTATCAATATAATGCCGTCGAGAGCGCCGAAATGATGATTGCTAACGGTCACAAATGCTCCTTCCGGCAACTTATCGAGCACTTCTGCATTGTCGATACGTAATTTTATATCAAGCTCTTCAAGCATGCCGCGAACAAATCCGGGGCCTCCTCCGGGATTATCGATATTATGCTCATGCAAATCATTCACCTTATCAATCGACAGGAATTTAAACAATCGCTTGATAAACTTTGGGTGACGTCCCAACCATGGCGACATTTTTGCGACATCATCCTCTTCGAGCACTCTACGCTTTAGCGGTTCTTCTTTCTTCTCTTGTGGCTCTGCCAACGGCGTTTGCGCTATATTTTGATTTTTATCTTGCTCTTCCATATTATTGTTTATATAAAAACACACTCACAAAGATACAAAGAATATTCAATCCCACAAAAAGAGCAGAAGCCTCATTGACCCCTGCCCTTCAAAATCATATCTGTTAAACAGCCTATTCCACTGTAATTTTCGCCCTCTATTATCGCAATCCCACCTTTTGAGAGATAGGAGCAAGATTAGGAGCGGTTACATTCAACATATAAACACCGGGAGCAACTGATGATGCATCAAGCATCACCTCTCCATATTCGCCTGCAGAATGTGCTACGGCAATACCTTGGAGATTGTACAACGTTGCTTCTACACGTGATGCGCCATCTACTATTACATTCCATGCACGGTCCCCCTCCGGAGTGATAACATAGCCCGTATTATCTATTATTATACCATCTACACCTCCATTTGCTTTAGTGCGTAGCACTTCTTTAATACCTGCCAAGGCATCAAGTTTTCCGGCACCCCACTTCTTTATAACAAGAGGATCTGTTGATGTAGGAGCCACCGATGTAGCCTTAAATATTTCTATCACTCTGTCAGTTGTAAGCGTTGGATCTGCTTCAAGCCAAAGTGCTACCGTACCCGACACAAACGGGCATGCCATTGATGTCCCTTGACTTGCTCCCCAATAATTAGTTTGTCCGGTTGTCGGTACAACCTTTGCCGAGGTCTGACTATCGAGTGATGTTGTTCCCAAACTATTTGTATAGTAACGATTTAGAGATGAGACAATAGCTGCACCGGGTGCACAAACGTGGGGCAATGCCTCTCCTTGATAGGTCGAACCAAACGATGAAAAGTCGCTTATTTCTCCAACTACAGTTCCACTACCTGTATATGAGTACCCTCCGGCAAATGTTGGCCATGACGAACGCGATGTATATGAACCTACGGCAATAACTCCTTCCGTACATGCGAGACCACTGATTGTGCCATCGGTTGTGCCATCGGTAAAGCCTACTATGCTATTTGAGGTAAATGAAGTATAGTAATTTCCAAAACCGTAAACGTAAACCTCTTGTCCGGCTTTCCCTTCTATCTGTATAGCAACGCTATTCTTGCTGGTACTGGGTTCAAAGTTACCTGATATTAATACGTGATAACGATTATTCTTAGCATTTACTTCCGACGACACAACGCAAGTGCCCGACATTGACGCACTAAAGGTATCGTCTGCGACTACGGCTTGACCGGCTTCTGTAACAGTGGCAAACGGGGTAAATTTACGAGTTAGCGACGCATAAAAGCCTATCGATACTGATACCGGCTCGTCGCTGTTTGTCCAAATATCTATTCCCGACGATGTCCCATCTGCTACTATTGTCTTCAATACAGTGTCATCTTCCGTGAATTTTTCACCAACAAACATCTTGCTCCCACCTTCATTGCCTGCAGCCATACAGATTATTGCTTCATCTGCCAACGCCGAAATACTTTGTTCGAGCGCCCCTGAGCCATCATGAGGACCATCATTCGAACCAAGCGACAAGTTTATTACAGCGGGCTGACCGGATGCTTGTGCATAATTAATTACATTTGAAATCCCTTTTAATATATTTGCATTGGTCAACGACCCTCCACACATCACCAAATTCGATCCCGTAGCAATTCCATAATACGGTATATTTCCCGTTGTCGTTTGCGGCAATCGTGATGTCGGACCGGGCATATAGGTATATTCTCCTTCACGATTATATGCCCCTGCCATGATTCCCGCTACGTGCGTACCATGTGTCTGATCTGATGCATCAGTGGTAAATCTTTTAATTGCTAACGCGGTTAATGCGCTGATATTTTTATTAAAGTCGTACGCTTCTTTCACTCTACATGTCCCTGTGGTATCAGTAAAATTGACATGATTAGGATCAATTCCAACATCCATAAGACCTGTAACTACACCTTTACCGGTATACGACACTACGCTGCCATCATAATCAAATCCGGCATGAACATCATCTACCGTACTTGCAGGGCGCGCAAAATCCATTTTTACGTCGAAAGTTCTTCCGAACTCTACATAATCTACACAATCATTCTCGGCAAAAGCCTCAATTTGGTCGGCCGGGAGTGTTGCTACTACTACATTTTCTAATATTTCAGTTACATCTACTGCGCCATATTGATTCAATATTTCACTATCCCAACCGTCATTAAACGTAACTATTGCCTCTATCATTGTCGGCGCAGTCTCAGTACCTTTAATTTCTACTGCCGATTGCAGTTCGCGCAACATTGCTTTCCCCTGCAAATTTATCTTGTTTTGTCCGTAGAATGACAATGCCGACAGTGAAAGTACCGATAAAATTAGTAATCGTTTTGAATACATTTTTGCATTAGTTTATTGGGGTTTGATTCCCATTTAACAATAGTTTTTTTTAAAAGAGAAAACAAGGGGGCATTAACAGTGGTTAATCCCCCCCTGAAAGTATCTGAATTTATTCAATCATTAACGATAGAATTCCATTGCTGAGTATTCATCCCAAAGCATCATACCTGCTGCGAATTTCACGAGAATACCACAGTTCCAATCCGGATCAACTACATATGAACCTGATACCAAGTCGAAGTTGAACTTAAGTACGAAATCATAAGCTGCAGTTGTGTATGAATTGCCTGACAACGGGTAAAGCATGAATTTACCTATACCATATTTAGCATGGGTAATTTGACCCAATTCCTGACCTGAAGGCATTGATACGAAGATTTCTTGAGTAACGCCATCGATGCTGAATGATGCTACTGTATTCATTCCGGCTTCGGGGAAGTCAACAAGAATCAAATCTTCACCATAACCTTCTTCGCCTTTGGCTACTGTTACAATTTCGAATTGAGCAGGAGTGGGACCATAGCTTGTTGATTCGAGAACTCCTTCCCATACTCCGGCAAGACCTTCATAATATGTCGGGATTAGAGATTCATTATCAACAAGTGTTACTACACAATTTGTTTGCGCACCAACTTTTCCACCTTTTACGTCAACAATATTAACTTCAAAAGTGCGGTCGGGGTTCTCTTCACTATTGCTCTTGGGATAGAACTGGAATGAACCGGTAGTTTCTCCTGCAGGAATAGTATAAGTATATGTAGTAAATACCATATTCTTATCTACCTCAGCGGGGTTTTCTCCGCAAGGCAATACCTCGATTGTTACTTCGATTGGACCGTTAGACTCTCCATTTACTACAAACGGAATATAGCTGAAGGAGGTAGAAGATACTTGATCCTCAGAGATACGAAGTTCTGTATCCGTAAAGTCTACTGTCACATCGTTGTTGGTGTTGAAGTTGTTGTCATCATCTGAACAAGATGTTACTGCCAACACTCCAAGCGACAATAATGCAAAATATTTAAATTTCATAACTATATCGTATTATTCTTTAATATTGATGGATTATTTACCATATCCGGGGTTTTGTTGACCTGCAAGATTAGGATTGATATCCATTTCTGCTTGAGGTATAGCCCATACGTAACGATAGTCTTCCTTGTCGTATGCAACATTCAATCCGTTGATTGAACGTGATGCTGCTACATAAGGATTGAGGTCATAAGGTTGGTTACGATCGAAACCTTGTTTCCAACGACGAAGGTCGCTCAAACGGAATCCTTCACCCATCAACTCTTTCGAGCGTTCGCTGCGAATAAATGAGAGGAGTTCCGAGCCTGCCAAATTGATTTGAGGAGCTGCTGAAGGATCTATCATACGAGCTTTCACCAAATCGTTGATTGCATCGAGAGCAACAGTTTGTTCTCCAGCCAAAATTCCTGCTTCAGCAAGGATAAGATATTGCTCGCTCAAACGGAAGGGCTTCGGAGTGTTGTCATACATTGCTGTAGATGTATCAAGCGCAGTATTGCCGGGGTATTTTTGGAACACATAAGTTTGTGTTTGTCCACCCTCAACATTAAGAACGTAGGGAGCACCACCAAGGAACGCCACGAAGCGAATGTCGTTAACATAACCTTCTGCATCACTATACTCCACAAGGCTATATACTGACTCTTCAGTCGGGATATAGTCACATTGTGCCGCGTCAGTCCACCAATAGTTGTAACCTTGGCAAGTTGAGAATGATTGCTGGTTGCTGATTTCGTTTGCGTCAACATAGGGCGCAAAGATAAGCTCATTAACATTCTCATCATACCACATATCAAGATAGTCATTAACGGTTGCAAGTTGATAATTTGCGTTACCGATTACATATTGTGCTTTCTCCACTGCAGTTGCGTTATCACCAATCGACAATGCCATACGAGCTTGGAGAGCGGCTACAGCATATGATGAAAGATAATTTGCACCTGCTACACATTGAGCATCGCTAACAGTTGCCTCATACTCTGAAAGACCATCGAATGCATCTTTCAAATCCTGTTGGATAAATTCGATAGAAGCTTTGAGCGAAGAACGTCCGGGATAAGTTGAGGGGTCACCTGAAGGTTCATACTTTGTTACGATTTGCAATCCGAGTGATGATTCAGCATTAGCTACAGCATCATTGGTGTTGCAATAACGATCCAAGAGATAATAATATGCAAAACCACGTGTAAACTTAGCCTCTGCAACATATTTCTTCAATTCCGCAGCATCAACTTCTGTTGAGTTGGCAATAAGTTCTTCACACTTGGGAATCAAATAGTTGCATCGTGAAATTACTGAATAGCAAGATTGATAGAAACTTGCAAAGTCAGATGTTGATGATGAGAGGAAGCCATTGTGGATATTTCCACCGCGACCACCATTATTGGTCATACCAATGAATTGATCGAGCTGCAATTCGGTGGTGTACACCCATGCGCCAACCGACATGCTACGAAGGTTCGAATACACTACATTGTTTCGGAGATTCGTCGCATATTCAAAATTTAGCGGAGCGGTGTCATCAAGCACACCCTCTTGTACAGTCTCCATGTCGCATGACGACAACATTACTGCTGCACCCGCTATTATCGACAAATATTTCTTTTTCATAATAATCATCTCAAATTTTAGAATGAAACTTCTACACCAAATTCATATTGGCGGGTATTGGGGTATTGCAAACGAACACCATTGTTGATGTACTCGGGGTCAATACCGGTAAACTCGTCATTTACGAATGTCAAGAGGTTACGTCCGGTGAAACGGAATGTAACATCGCTCATGTCGAGGCTCTTAAGCCAATTCTTCGGAAGATTGTAGCTGACAGTGAGGTTCTTCATACGTAGGTATGATGAATTTTCAAGATAACGAGTGTCACCTTGGATTGACTCGGTGATAGCAGGCATTTTGCCATCGGGGTTATCAGGAGTCCATGTGTCGAGCATCTTAACACTCTGGTTCATTTGAGTGAATGAGAGGTTTGATGCCAACTGTTGGTATGCCCAGTTGTAGATGTATTTATCAGCTGCCCATGCGAAATCAGCACGAAGTGCAAGACCTTTCCATCCTACATTGATACCGAAACCACCGGTCCATGACGGACGCCATGCTTTGCCAAGGTTAACTGCATCGTCGGCATTGTATACTTTAGTAAGGTTGCCATTCTTGTCATACCACATACATTTACCGTCGCGGCTATCTACACCTGCGTAACGTACTGTGTTGAGCTGGAAGGGGTTTTCTCCTACTACGTATACCAAACCGTAGTCATCCAAACGATATTCGTTCTGACCGTTGAAAAGCTCGATTACTTCGCTGTGGTTGTAGTTGAAGTTTGCTTTCACTCCTACGAACCAATCTTTGTCGCGGTAGATATCTGAACCGATTTCAAAGTCAATACCTGAGTTGCGGAGTGAACCAATGTTGGTGATATTAGATGACCAACCTGTTGTGTAGCTATAAGGTACATCGAGGATAAGGTCTTTTGTATCTTTGATATAGTAGTCAATTGTACCATAGAGGCGACGGTTGAACAAGCTATAGTTGATACCGGCACTGAATTGTTGGATTGTTTCCCATGTCAAATCAGGATTTGAGGCTGATGCAAGACCCATTGTCGGTTGACCGTTATAAGTCAAACCTGTGCCAAGTGAACCATGCCATTCGAAGTCACTAAGACCGGAGTAGTTACCTGCAGTACCGAAGTTAGCGCGTACTTGAAGTGCGTCAATCCATTTGTAGTCGCTGAGGAACGCTTCGTTCTTAGCATTCCACATCAAACCTAATGCATAGAATGTTGACCAACGGTTGTCGGGTGAGAACTTAGAACAACCGTCACGACGGATTGAACCGTTGAAATAGTAACGTTCGTCGAAGTTGTAGTCCAAATTGAGGAAGTAAGAATTTACTACGTATTCGCTCATGCTGCGAGATACATTATCCATTGTTACTGTTGTACCATTGGTGATGAGCATAAGGTCGTTAGAAGGTTGACCTTCTGTGCTGACACCAAACGAGTTAGTACGGTTGATAATAGATTCTTGACCAAGAAGAGCTGTCACTTCATGCTGATCAGCAATCTTTGTGATGTACTCGGCTGTGTTGGTGTAAGTGAAACGATAGAGACGACCGAATGATTCGCCGGCTTTACGTTCTGTATATTGTGAGAACGAAGTTACTCCACCCATCGGAAGTTCATAATCTTCTACTGCGTTCCAACGGCTGCTGCTACGAGTGTCGTAAGCATAAACGTTTTGTTGAGCGCGGAGTACAAGACCCTTGATTGGACGGATTTCTTCAAAAATTGAAGCGTTAACCGAGATCTGATTTGAGCTACCTGTGTTGAGTGATGCTACGAAGTTTGCGTTAGGTTGACCACCCAATGAGTATTTGAGCCAGTTAGCTTTTTCGCCATAGTGAATTGCACCTTGATCATCGATTGAATAGAGATAGGGTGATTCATAAGGCAATGCATAGTACGCTTGGAAGATCGGACCGTTGGTATAGAAGTAACCGGCATATGATGCTACTGAGTTAGTTTCATATTTTTCGTATGCCATGTTACCGCTGAAACCTACACGCAACCAAGGTTTGATGTCGGCATTGAAGCTTGCACGAAGTGTTTCACGACGAAGACCTGATTTGGCAACAAGACCATCTTGTTCGTAGTGACCAAGCGACAAGTAATAGTTAGATTTTTCGCTACCGCCACGCACTGCAGCTTCCATCGAGTAGGTAAGAGCATTTGATTTGATCATTTCATCTTGCCAATCGGTGTCAACACCGTATTTCTCGATAAGATCGCGTTGCACGCCTTGAAGTGCGGGTGATCCGAAGTGTTTAGTCATTTCATCGCGGAAAGTCAAGTATTGTTGTGAGTTCATCATTTCAATACCACTTTCTACGGGTGCTGACCAACCCACTGATGCACGTACTGTAACTTTTGCGGTTTCGCCCAATTTACCTTTCTTAGAAGTGATAACGATTACACCATTACCTGCACGTGAACCGTAGATTGCAGTTGATGCAGCATCTTTAAGCACTGTGATACTTTCGATGTCACTGGGGTTGAGCGATGTAAACACTGCTGAAGAAATAGGAGCACCATCAAGGATAAACAACGGGGTTACATCAAATTGCAATGAGCTATAACCACGGATGTTAATGTTAGAGGGAGCGGCTGCGGGCTCACCTGTGTTTGAGAAGATACCAAGACCGGGAACAGCACCTTGAAGTGCATCAACGAATGTCGCTGCCGGAGTATTTTCGATTTGTGCAGAGTTTACTACTGCTGCAGCGCCCACAAACGAGCCAAGTTTCTTTGCTGTACCGTAACCGGTTACAACAACCTCATCAAGTGAATTTTCATTAGGCTTAAGTTGGATAACCATACCATCAGCAGCAGGAACGCTCTGAACAATAAAGCCCAGGTATGAAACCTTAAGAATAGTTCCGGGAGCTACTCGTAAAGAAAATTGACCGTCGAGGTCAGTAGCTGCTCCTTGTCCATTCTCTGCAACGACTGATGCGCCAATTAGAGGCTCGCCGTCACTTGCTGAAACAACAGTACCCTTGATTACACCGCTTTGTGCCATTGCCACTGCGGAGGTCAAGACAACTGTCATTAGAAGTAAAAACAGTTTTTTCATACTAAGTAATTAATTAGACAATAATTTATTATTTAAAGATTTGTTTATCAACACGATACACCCGCACCTGCTGTCCGAAAACTTTTAGGCATGGATATATATTTTGCAAATATAAATAAAATAATCGTAAATTTAAACAAATGTTAGCAATTTTTTTTGTGTGATAACATTTTGATATTTATCTCTCACTTATTCATCTCTTTTGAAATCTCGCCATAATCTTTTGAAAATCAAATCCAAAACATAGAGAATATACCATTTTATTCATTTTGCATATTATCATTTTTTATTTCAATTTTTCATAAATATTTTTCGTTCTTGAAAAAAACTTTTTCTCTTTTTTCGCCATAATTTACGCACTATTTTTCGTTTTAATTATTCTTCCTATTCTCTTTCGACATTAATTAGGCTCAGTAGTTATTTAGTGTGGATATGCAAATAGTTTAGCGATTTTTTTTAGAAATTATCGGCTTGCCTATGTAGAGGAAAGGGAAACACACTGCGTCAGCCTATGGAGTGAGGGGCTCCCGGTCCTCACATCATGCGAAGCACGGGAAAGCGAAGCGTATCAATAACCGAGGGTTAAGCGCAGCGATACCTTCGGAAAGGGGAACACACTGCGTCAGCCTATGGAGTGAGGGGCTCCCGGCCCTCACAGCGTGCGAAGCACGGGAAAGCGTAGCGTATCAATAACCGGGGGTTGAGCGCAGCGATACCTCCGGAAAGGGGAACACACTGCGTCAGCCTATGGAGTGAGGGTCTCCCGGCCCTCACATCATGCGAAGCACGGGAAAAGCGAAGCGTATCAATAACCGAGGGTTAAGCGCAGCGATACCTTCGGAAAGGGGAACACACTGCGTCAGCCTATGGAGTGAGGGGCTCCCGGCCCTCACAGCGTGCGAAGCACCTTTTTGCTACGGTACCATTAATTAACCTAAAATTACACATTATTATATTATATACAATGAAAACCTGCAGAGGAATCGCAATATTCCTCCGCAGGTCTTTAATTTTCTATTTATTTTGCTCGAAATTCGCTAATCATCAACGCAAACTCCGTCGATGTCGATCAAACGAGTTTTTAGCATCTCATAATCATCGGCACGAACCGCTACCGACATTCTACATGCATTATCAAATTCTTGCGCTAAAATTTCCAATTCACTTTGCTTCACACGACGCATTACGTCGTTCATCGACAAATAGGGGAAAGTGAAATCTATACGTTTCATCACCTTGCGCTCCTCAATTTCAGCAGCCTCAAGCGACATACGTGCCGCCTCCCGATATGCCGCTATCAATCCCGACGTGCCCAGTTTTATCCCCCCGAAATACCTCACCACTACTATCACTACGTCAGTGAGTCCAAACGAATTTATCTGCCCCAATATAGGCTTTCCGGCCGTACCCGACGGCTCTCCATTATCATTGCTTTGAAACTCTGTACGCTCAAAGCCAAGCATATAAGCCCAACACACATGGCGCGCATCAAAATATTTCTTTTGATAACGCGCCACTATTGCTTTCGCTTCGTCGGCCGTCTCCACATGATGTGCAAATGCCAAAAATTTGCTCATCTTCTCGCGGAATATTTCTTCCGACTCTCCTTTTATTGTCAAATATGTATCTGCCATCTATCAGATGATCAACATAGCATCGCCATACGCGCCAAATCGATACCCCTCTTTCACTGCCTCGTCATAGGCGCGCATCACCAAATCATACCCTCCGAATGCTGCCACCATCATTAGCATTGTTGAATATGGCAAATGGAAATTAGTCACCAACGCCGTAGTAACAGTAAAATCGTAGGGGGGGAAAATGAATTTATTGGTCCACCCTTCATACACTTTCAACTTTCCTCCCATGCTGACTGCCGTTGCCATGCCTCGAAGCACTGACGTGCCGACTGCACACACATTGCGACCTTCTGATTTAGCTTTATTCACAGTCTCTACCAACTCCGGACGGATGAAGATTTGTTCGGAATCCATGCGATGTTTTGTCAAATCCTCAACATCGATTTCGCGGAAATTACCCAATCCGCTATGTATGGTGGCAAACGTCTGCTCAACACCCTTGATTTCGAATCGCTTTAGCAATTCGCGACTAAAATGCATTCCGGCTGCCGGAGCAACGATTGCCCCTTCATTTTTTGCGAAAATAGTTTGATAGTCGGTTGCATCATTCTCATTTGGCTCTCGTTGAATATAATCGGGAAGCGGTGTTTCCCCCAATGCATACAACGATTCCTTAAATTCATCATGCGAACCGTCATAAAGGAAACGAAGCGTACGACCGCGTGATGTCGTATTATCTATAACTTCAGCTACCATCGACTCATCTTCTCCAAAATACAACTTATTACCTATTCGTATCTTGCGAGCCGGCTCTACCAACACGTCCCACAATTTATGCTCCTCGTTGAGTTCGCGAAGCAAGAAAACCTCTATACGCGCTCCGGTTTTCTCCTTATTACCATACAAGCGTGCAGGAAAAACCATAGTGTCATTAAACACCATGACATCTCCCTCATCAAAATAATTGATAATTTCCTTAAACACATGATGCGTGATTTCTCCTGTCTTGCGGTCTACAACCATCATTCTACATTCATCACGTTGTGCCACCGGTTCTTGAGCAATCAACTCGTCGGGTAATTTGAATTTAAATTGTGAAAGCTTCATATTGTTGTATTTATATCTTCGTTATTGTATTTTCGTTATAATTAATTATCAATCTGACTATTGACTATATTTTTTACATCTATTTTATCTCTGTCGAATCTATATATTTCTCTATAATTTGAGTCTGCTTCATTTTTTTCATCATCGACTTCAATCGCCACGTTGCGCAACATCTCTACTGCCGCTTCGAGCGACATACATTTATCTATAGTGACGTCACCGACTCGAGTGCGACGCAATGCCGTCAGATGACCGCCCGACTCCAATGCTGCTCCAATATCTCGAGCCAACGCCCTAATATACGTGCCCTTACTGCAAACAACACGAATCTTCAACTGCTCGGGAGAATATTCAAGCAACTCTATTTCATCAATAACCAAAACTTTAGGCTTCAATTCCACTACGGCACCCTTTCGCGCCATATCGTATGCTCGTTTGCCATCTACCTTACACGCTGAGAACGATGGGGGGACTTGCTCTATTCGTCCGGTAAAACGGCGCAACACCTCATCCACTTTCTCGCGCGTTATGTGGTCAGTAGGATAACGGCAATCTATCTCTGTTTCAAGATCGAAGGAGGGTGTTGTAGCTCCAAGTGCTATCGTTGCAATATACTCCTTCACACCACTCTGCAACTGCTCGATAAGTTTTGTCGATTTACCACTGACTATTATCATCACCCCGGTGGCAAGCGGATCAAGCGTGCCGGCATGACCCACTTTCATCTTTTTGATACCCAAGCGACGCAACATCACGCCCCTTATCCTCTTGACGGCATCAAATGATGTCCAGCCATATGGCTTATCAATATATATTGTCTCTCCTGCGAGAAAATTCATCGTTATTTGTTACTTTATTATTCCTTTATAAATCAGAGAAATATACAAACCAATCCCACTATCAAGCAATATACGGCAAACCATAACAATTTACCTTTCTTGACAATATCGAGCATCCATTTGCAAGCCAAACAACCTACAACAAAAGCAACAATAAATCCCACCAACAACGGACCGAATCCTATTGTCATAGTTTCTGTGGCCGATTCTGCAACGCCTCCTATCATATCTTTAATATCGAGCAACGCTTCTCCCAAAATCGGAATAATCACCATGAAAAACGAGAATTTCGCAACTTCTTCTCGCTTGTCGCCAAGGATCAAACCCGTTGCTATTGTCGTACCGGAGCGGCTCAACCCGGGAATTACAGCTACAGCTTGCGATAGTCCGATAACAAACGCATCTACAAATGTTATATCACGTCCCACGCCTCTATTCCCGCCTGATAATTTAATATCCGACGTCGGGCGTCGGTAATAATATGCAAATGAAAGAAGACAGGCTGTCACACACAAGGCTATTCCCACAGTCAGCAAATCACCTTCGAACAATGCTTCCACTTTATCCTTAAAGAACAAGCCGACTATCATTATTGGAATACACGATACCAATATTTTGAACACATATGTAGTATTAGCATCTCGCTTAAACCCGAAAAACGATGTCAATAACGGAACAAATTCTTTCCACAACACCACTATCGTACTGAGCACAGTTGCCACATGCAACGCAACCGTAAACTGCACTGATTCAGCTCCGGCAATATCCAATCCGAGAACATCCTCACATATTTGCAAATGGCCGGAACTACTTATCGGTAAATATTCCGAAAGTCCCTGCACGATGCCCATTATTAGCGAATCTATATAATCCATTTTTACCTTTATTTACTTGTTTTTTCACAACGTACAACTACAATCGCTACTAATTATATAAAATTATTTCTCAATGCCGGCCGCAGAACTATTTGACTTTTCTTCTACCCCCTTGGGCTTTATAATGATTGCTATGCCCATGAACACAAATCCCAAAAATGCAATTGTCGGACCAATCACAATTCGACGTGTACTAAAAATATCGGGATTAAATTGTTCAGGAGTACTTCCGCCTCCAAGCATCAGCAAAAAGCCGACTACAATCATTAACCCGGCGATAGCCATATAGATAAAATTTTTACGAGCTAATGGTAATCGCCTATCCAATTGCCCCTCCTGCTGAACTCCACTCTCCGAATCGGGCAATGATGTTGAAGCTCCTAAATTTTGCGCTGCGGGCTCTTGCGTCATAGGTGTCTTACTGCGAACCGGAGTTGCCATCGCTCGTTTCATTTCAGAATTTGCCATATTGTAATATCGTAATTTTAATCATTATACATTAACGAAACATATCATCATAGCTTTGATACAAATACTTATTAGTTGAAATCCACGATGCCATGCCACAAATCAACATTCCACCGGCCACCAACCCAAGAAAAACAATCGCCAGGTCATTCCACGGCAATGCAAGCGCCAAATCCGGCTCAATACTTACCGCATATACGCGCAATAAAACAAGCAATCCTATTGCTACTACAGCCGCAAGCACTCCATTGAGGACATTTCCTAAAACTATCGGTCGGCGTATAAAACCATTTGTAGCGCCTACCAACTGCATAGTATGCAACAAGAATCGCGACGAATAAATAGTCAATCTTACAGTATTATTTATCAAAACAAACGAAATCACCAACAACGCGCCCGCTAATGCCACTAATATCAACGATAGAGACCCGATATTGGCATTTATTGACTCAACAACTTCCGTGTGAACCGTTATCTCCTCTACAATTGGCATTGATCGCAATGGCGCAATTATTTTATTCAGAGAATCTACCGACGCATATTCCGATTTAACCTTCACTGTAAACTCCGGCTGATATGGATTGGTCCCAAGAAGCCCGACAACATCCGTATCAAGATATGCATTTTCCTGTTCCAATATCTCTTCGGGCGACAAATACTCATAGCTCGACACGAATCCCGACGACGTCAAACGCGACTTCATCGCATTGATTTGCGTCATATCGGCACTCATACTCATAACCATGTTAAATCCTAAATTTTCACGAATATGCTTCGTGATATTGCTTGCCGCAAAGGCAGCAAAACCGACTATTCCCAATATCAACAGCACCATCCCGACACTAACTGTCGAGGTCAAGTGCCTGCCAAAACTCATGAGACTTGTGCGTTTCTTGGGATTACTCATTTATATTATGAATATTTTATTGGAATTAATTTAAATCAAACTCTATATAATCACAAATAACTTCAGTCGAGCCAATGCACAACTTCCGCAATTATAAAATAATTGTGCAAATTTACAAAATTCAGTACCCCCTTGTCAAGTTTTTTGCCATAAATTTTCAAACAATTTTTTACGGCTCTCTCCTACCCCTCCAATTCATTGACTTTTTACAAAAAAACATTAAAATTTTATTTTAATTCGAAAAAAATCATTAACTTAGCGCAAAATTTGTAGAAATACAATAAAAGAAGAACATTTTTTGGAATTTTATTTGTTTAGAAATATACCCCTACAAGTTTTATTTCTACTTAGATTGAACTCACCGAATTCCTCATCGCATTAATTTATTCTCAATATTACTTATCTGAAATTTATTAACTTTATCAATTATAACAAATAACTTTATGAAAAAGAGTTTAATCGCTTTAGCTTGTGCTTTATTTATTGGCCAAGGTATGGTTGCTCAATCTTCACAAGAGGTTACTTACGTTAGCGACCCCTCGCAAGGTTACCTTTTCAACCAATTTAAAGACAATTGGTTTGTTACCGGTGAAATTGGTGGCGGAATATTCTTCTCACCCAACGATTCTTACCGTGATTGGCAAGACCGTTTCACTCCGGCAGCCTCAATTTATGTTGGCAAATGGTTCTCTCCTCTTTTGGGACTACGCCTCGGCGTTAACTGGTCGAAAGTAAAAGGCCTTTCTGACGTTGAAGGATTTGGCAACCTCTACGACGAGCCATTAGTAGACGGAAAATACAAACAAAAATTCGTCCACATCGGACCGGTATTCGACGCTATGCTCAACGTTACTAACTGGGTATGCGGATACAAACCCGGACGTTTCTATAACTTGACTGTTTATGGTGGTGGTGGCGCTTATTGGACCCTCGCTCGTGAATATGATGAAAACAACAACTCTTCAAGCTATAAAAACTGCAACGACCGTATCCTCGCGCTTCGCGCCGGTGTCATCAACAGCTTCAACTTGAGCAAACACGTTCAACTTTCTCTTGATGTTCGCTTCAACGCACTCGACAACCACCGCGATGAAGAGGGCGGACACTGGAACAAAACTTCCTACAACCTTCAAGCCTTCGTTGGCGTAACTTACTTGTTCGACAAAACTGATTGGAGCGCGCCTATCGTTCCCGTTTGCCCCGAACCTGAAAACTGCGACGCTCTTCGCGCACGCCTCCAAGCTGCCGACGCTCGCATCGCCGACCTCGAAGCTCAGCTCCAAGCTTGCCTCGAAAAACCCGCGGAAGTTATTGTTGAAAAAGCTCCCGCTGCTCCCCTCGCTACTATTTACTTCCCCATCAACGTTTCTAAGCTCACTGCCGACGACGTTCGCGTAGTTAACGCTTGCGCTGAAGTAATGAAGGGCAACCCCGACACCAAATATGTCGTAACCGGTTGGGCCGACAACTACACAGGTAATGACAGAATCAACACCAACCTTCGCAAAAAACGCGCTGCAGCTGTTGAAAAACAACTCTTGAAAGCAGGTGTTGCTGCCGATCAATTCACTACAACTATCAACCATGGCAACCTCGTCGACATGGGTGAAAAATTCGTAGCTCTTGACCGCGCTACAACTATCCAAGTAGCTGAATAATACATCCCTGTATCAGTTAGGTCATCTTGAATGACCAAAGAATATACCATGAAGGCATGCTCTTTTGAGCGTGCCTTCTTTTATTGATTTACTTGCCCCTTCACTTTTCAATTACCTCCAACACAAACACCCAAGTCCGTTTTGAGTACTAAATCATGATAATTCTTACTTAAAACAAATGAATAAAGCGTACATACATTTCAGCAACTAAAATCCTACTTAATACAAAAAAATACGCTGGGACATTTACAAATCACTGAGAATAACTAACTTTGTGCTGCATCTAATCTGCATATCAAAATCTACTCTACTTCGGCAACTTTTCACAACTATATGCTCGAAATAATACGAAAAATTAAGCCTTGGATGCTTCCTATTGCAATGGTAATAGGCGTCATATTCCATAAACATATGGAATATATTGCCGCGTTATCTCCATATCTTATCTTCATAATGCTATTTATTACATATTGTAAAGTATCATTTCGCAACTTCCGTTTTGATAGCTCTATGTGGTGGTTGCTCTCAATCCAATTATTAGGCTCTATCGCTGTATACTTTGCGCTCCGCCCCATCAATATTGCCATAGCCCAAAGTATCTTTATATGCATATTCTGCCCCACCGCTACTGCCGCACCTGTCATAACAGGCATGCTCGGGGGTAAAATCGAGCGCGTAGCCACCTTCTCCCTCCTCAGCAACTTAATTGTAGCTATCTCGGCACCCATTTTACTTGCTATGATGAGCGAAAGTTCCACAATCACATTTAGCGAATCATTTAAGAACATCGCGCTAAAAGTTCTTCCGCTACTTCTCGGCCCATTGGCAGTTGCAATTATCATTAAATCAACATTACCTAAACTAAGAGTTAAGATCGCCAAGAATCAGGGCTTTTCATTCTACATTTGGGCAATAGCACTCATTATCGTAGTAGGCAATTCCGTCAGCTTCATCATGAAAGAACCGACGTCCCGAATTTCGGAAATGATAATTATAGCTATTCTATCTTTTGCGGTTTGCATGATGCAATTCTACCTCGGAAGAAAAATTGGACAGAAATATGGCGATAAAATCGCCGGAGCTCAAAGTTTAGGACAGAAAAATACAATTTTGGCAATTTGGTTGGCACTGACTTATCTTGACCCAATAGCGTCAGTTGGTCCCGCTTGCTATATTGCATGGCACAATATCGTCAATTCGGCACAAATCTACAAACATGCCCACCGTGGGAAACTTTAACCTATGATTATTTACTATTTGAAACAATCTTAAAATTGCGTTATCACCACATCAAGAAAAACTTCATTCACTTTAAAATCAAAGAGATAATACTCGAGACGATTCCCTCAATCTTATTCCATAATTTCCTACCACTATCTCTAATCCTCAACGTATTAAAAAGCTCACAAAACAAAACTTTTTTCGAATACTTATTGTTGATATTTACAAACGTGTGTATCTTTGTGGCATTGCGTTAGGAAGTCTCCTTTAAAGCACAAAAAGCTTCTTAACTACGCTTAAAATACCAGAACAGACTTTAATATGGACCAAATGTACCAATTCTTGACAAGATTACCGATATTTAACGGCATCACATATGATAAAATAATTGAAATCATCGGAACTACAAAGTTTCATTTCCTAAAATATCTTGAAGGGGAAACTTTTATTACCGAAGGTGAGCCTTGTACTCATATTAAATTCATTATTTCAGGGAAAATTAGAGTAAGCATCGCCAACTCCGACCGACGTTTCATTGTCGCTCAAACATTAACGGCACCCGACATCATAGCTCCTGAATACATATTCGGTCGCTCTACTTTATACCCCTGCACAGCTACAGCCTTAGAGTCGACAAGCATACTCCAGATATCCAAGGACGACCTTCTCAAGATACTAAAAAGCGACTCCATATGCATGATTAACTATCTCAACATCCTGTCAATGAATGCACAAAAAGCCGTAGACGGCATCCTCTCTGTCGCTACAGGTAGCATTGAAGAAAGAATTGCCTTTTGGATTGTAGCACTTACTCAACAGGGAGGCACAGATATTACCCTTACCTGCCGACAGAAAGATTTATATTCTATATTTGGCGTACAACGTTCATCATTCATATCAACCCTCGAGAATATGAAATCTCGCGGACTTATCGATTACTCTCAAAACGAAATCAAAATTCATAGTCGTAGAGAACTAATTGATATTCTACACTCCCATATAGTTTAGACAAAATCCTCCACAGTTCTATCCGTAATTTCGACTTCACAACTAAAAAAAATTGGAAAAATCACACTAAAAACAACACTCGTGTGCAAAAAATAATAAATTTAATCTATATAAACACCTATATTTCTATTTATTTCCCACAACATTATAACGCTAATTCCCAACATGTTAAATATTTTACAAGCTCTATATTCTCTATATTCTATTTCCAACCAAACTAAAAAACTATTGACAAATAAAAAATATGCACTAAATTTGCAATGTAAACAAAATAACTGAGAACAAAAATCGCAGTTGATTTTAGGATTAAAGACAAGAATTAGGATTTGTTAAATTAGGAATTAGTTTGTGGGTTAGTATTTTTTAATTGGATTAAGTATTTTGGATAATACATTATAGGTAATAATCGTGTTTTATGTTAGGTTTGTTTGCCTCGAAATAATCGAGGATTTTTAGGAAGCCGCTTCGTGAGAAGTGGTTTGCTATTTTTATATAGGTACACAAAACTTTTAATATACGGCAAAATAAAAATTACTCCGTCAGCTTTAATGGAGTAATTTTTATTTCCTTGTTCTGCTTAATTTATTGCTTTCTATTTGACAGCCCGGAGTATTTCTCGTTTACCATTAACAGGTCCGGGAAGACGTTCTACGTTAAACCCAATTGATTGAAGCCGGCGCCTTATTATTCCCTTGGAGCAATAGGTGCTCAAAACTCCACATGGAGCCATTGACGCATAAATCCTTTCCATTATCTGCTCGTCCCACATCTCCGGTTGCTTCTCAGGAGCAAACGCATCAAAATACACGGCATTTAGCCCACTCGGAAATTCCATTTCGAGAAAATTCCCCTCAATTTTAATTAGCTTGAAATACGGATTAATTTCGATTTCTCGTCCCCATTCCGCCTCGTTTACCGCCGTGAAAAATGGGGTTATACTCTCATATCCAAGTTGACTCGTTGTAGCAATATTAAGAGGATTCAACTCAACAGAAAAATATATTGTAGAACGACACTCCGCTAATGCTGCTTCTGCAGTAAGTGCCGCATTCAATCCCGTTCCAAAACCAACCTCAAACACCTTCACCGCTTCAGCCCTTTCAACTACTACCCTACGCCAACACATATCAATATACACATGCCTACTCTCAGCAATAGCACCCCTTGTAGAATGATAATGCTCATCAAGAGTTGGGACGTAGAGCGTTGTCGAACCGTCATCGGTTCGTTCTATTGTCAAATCTTTATCTGCCGACAACATATTTCGTGCTATGACAATTGCTGAGCTTTCTTTTTCTCAAGAAACTCATTAATACCACAAAGATGCTCGCGTACTCGACCATCACCAAATTCATACACCTTTTCGACCAAACCATCAAGAAAATCTCGGTCATGACTCACTACAATAAGAGTGCCATCAAAATCACGCAAAGCTTGCTTGAGAATATCTTTTGTCTTCAAGTCAAGATGATTGGTTGGTTCATCGAGTATCAATAAATTGATTGGCTCAAGAAGTAGCTTTATCATGCATAATCTCACTCGCTCGCCTCCCGACAGCACCTTTACTTTCTTTTGATTCTCTTCTCCGCCAAACATAAACGCACCCAACAAATTGCGTATTTGCAGCCTGACATCCCCTACTGCAATATCATCAATTGTTTGGAACACTGTCAACTCTTCATCGAGGAGCGACGCACTATTTTGAGCGAAATAACCTATTTTCACATTGTGCCCGAGAGTCAACGTGCCGGCATGGGTAATTTCATTCATAATTGCTTTTACCATTGTGGATTTACCCTCACCATTGCGACCGGCAAATGCCACTTTATCACCTCGTTCTATGATGAATGATGCATTTTCAAACACCTTCTTATCATCATACGACTTCCCTACACCTTCTGCGATAACAGGATAATTGCCACTGCGAGGACATGGCGGAAATTTAAGTCGCAATGCCGATGTATCCTCTTCGTCAACCTCTACAATTTCCAGTTTCTCGAGCCATTTCACTTTGCTCTGTACCTGGTAGGTTTTGGAATACGTACCCTTAAAGCGTTCAATAAACTCCTTTGCTTCTGCAATTTGCTTTTGTTGGTCGTCATACTGCTTTTGTTGCTGCTGACGACGCTCTTTGCGCAATTGCAAATAGTGGCTATAAGTAGCTTTATAATCATAGATACGACCAAGCGTCACTTCTATTGTTCGCGTCGTAATATTATCTATAAATCGACGGTCGTGACTAATAACTACAACTGCCATCTGACTATTTATAATAAACTCCTCAAGCCATCCTATCGACTCTATGTCAAGGTGATTGGTAGGTTCATCAAGAAGCAGTACATCGGGCTTTTTAAGTAGCAATTTAGCCAATTCGATACGCATGCGCCAACCTCCCGAAAACTCACTTGTCGGTCGATCAAAATCAGCTCGCTTGAACCCCAATCCGAGGAGTGCCTTTTCAACATCCTCCTCAAAGTGGGTCATATCTATCGAATAAAATTTCTCGCTTACAGTCGCAACCTTCTCTATCAATGCCATGTAATCGTCACTTTCATAGTCGGTACGAGTGGCAAGTTCAGCATTCATTGCATCAATTTCCGCTTCCATGGCATGAAGATGAGCGAATGCTTGCGACGCTTCTTCAAATACTGTGCGACCATCCTCTGTCATTAAATGCTGTGGCAGATAACATATTGTACAATCTCGTGGCGCCGAAACGGAACCGCGAGTGGCCTGACGTTCGCCTGCCAATATCTTTAGAAGCGTACTTTTACCGGCCCCATTCTTACCCATAAGAGCAATGCGGTCCTTAGGATTTATTACGAATGATATATCTTTAAATAGAGTTGTACCTCCAAACTCCACAGTCAAAGCGTCTACTGAAACCATACAGATTGTGATTTTTGCTAATTTAGCAGATTTTTCGACCGCAAAGGTAGCGTTTTTAAGCCATTTAATCAAATATAGGCTATAATGTCCTTATTATCACTATTATTTCGACTGATCTTTACCACGTGAAAGTCGGCTAAGATTGGACCTTTTGGGGAGCGACATCTTCTTATTTTGTGGCACTGACTCATCAGCCGGGGTCTCATGCATCAACAATAATATATCACCTGACTGAAGATGAAGCGTTCCATTCGGTATCAGGTATTGCTCATCTCGTCGTATCATTATAACAAGCGAGCCTTTGGGCAATGTCATCGAGCTGAGAGTATTACCATTTACGAAGTGACTATCCTTAAGCACTATCGTTTGCAACGACGTTGGTAGATTATCATCAAGTTGTATTCCGAAATCATCGGCATTAAGCTCCTCTTCCTCAACGAGTCCAAGCCTACGTGCTACCGATATTATTGTTGTACCTTGAATGAGCAACGACAACAACGTCACAAAAAATACTATATTAAATATATGTGACGCGCCCTCCACCTCTGCCACTACGGGATAAGTGGCAAATATAATCGGAACCGCACCACGCAGTCCAACCCACGATACAAACAACTTAGACTTTGCCGACATTCGTCTAAATGGCAGCAACGTCAAAAATACGCTTAACGGACGACCTATAAGTATCATGAACACACCGATTATCAGCGACACGGGAGCCTCATCAAGCATTTCTACCGGGTTGACCAACAGACCAAGCATTAAGAAAACTACAATTTGCGACAACCATGCCAACCCATCGACAAATTTCGTTGTGCCCCGCTGATTGGGCAGTCCGGCATTTCCTATAAATATGCCGATCAAATACACCGCCAAATATCCGTTACCACCTATTGCACTCGCAAGGGCAAAAGTCAAGAACACCGAGCCAATAATTAATATACCGATCATTGAAACTGCTTGCGACGGGTCCTCCGAAGCTCCATTCTTGCCTCCTAATCGCATATAAACCTTAACAAGCCATTCTGTCAATTTTCCCATCGCAAGCCCAACGAGTCCACCCATTGCAAATTGCAAAAATAGCATCTTGCATAAAGCCCACCCACTAAGCGTTGCGCTTAGTCCGATTGCATCAATCAATAGTATCGTAACCATGTACGCCATGGGGTCGTTAGAGCCGCTTTCAAGCTCAAGCATAGGGCGCAAATTATGCTTGAGTCCAACTCGCTGACTCCCAAGAATACCAAAAACCGATGCAGAATCGGTCGACGACATTGTCGCAGCAAGAAGCAATGACGGAAGCAATGCAAAATGGATATTAGTCCACTCCATTCCTGAGAGCCCCCATATAAACAATCCGGTAAACAATGCCGTCAGTAACACACCAAGCGTCGACAGCATTATTCCCGGCGCTATGACAGGTTTTATCGACGATATTCGAGTTGACAATCCTCCCGAAAATAGGATTATACACAAAGCCACCATACCAATAAATTGCGCTGTGTGCATATCATTAAATTGTATACCTAACCCGTCGACTCCAAATCCCATCCCTACCAATAGGAATATCAACAACAAGGGCAACCCAAAACGATAACTCGATTTTCCGATTAGTACTCCGGCAATGAGCAATATCGAACCTATCAATAATATATTCTCAGATGTAATCATATCTCAATAAATAATATCCAAAGATACGAAATTTATAGCGCATTCACAAGCAACACTCGCTCAATTCAAATCAGTATACAATATCATTTGCCGTAGGCAGGCAACATTGGGATAAAAGAATAGCTGCGAGTTGCGTAGTCAATCGCACAGAAATAGTGGTTCAGCCCATTTGACACAGCAAGATATTGCGCTTTCAACACCATATTATATCTCACAATCTGGTCAAATACTTGCTGCGTAATCTCGACATGCGGCGCCTTATATTCCACAATAATAAACGGGGCACCATGAGAATCATAGACAACAGTATCTGCTCGACGCGACAAATTATTAAGACGCAACGACACCTCATTCCCTATTATCGATGCTGGATATCCCAATTCATTACATAGAAAACCCACAAAATGCTGTCTAACCCACTCCTCAGGAGTAAGCTTCACATATAATTGTCGGCATGGGTCATATATGCGCACAAGCCCTCCATCGCGGTGTAGTCGAGCATCGGAGAGCGGCGGCAAATTCAATTGCGGAAAGTTTTCCATCGGGCTTTCTTTGTGTACATAAAATTTTTGTGTAAATTTACACAAATATATTTATACCCCATTTAATTTCAGTATCAAAAAAGATAACTTCTTTAATCAGTTAGAAAGATTAACAAATAATGGCCGATGCAATAACATATACATCGTTGCGAAATGCGCTGTCGAAAAAGCAATACGCCAATGTCTATTTTCTTCACGGTGAAGAAGGATATTACATCGACGAATTGGCGAAGCTCTTTGAGTCAATTCTCAACGAGTCGGAACGCGATTTTAATCAATACACGATGTATGCGCCACAAGTCGAAGCTGCTACCGTTGCCGACGTCTGCTGTCGTTACCCCATGATGGCCGACCGACAAGTTGTTATCGTCAAGGAAGCTCAAGCCGTACCAGTGTCATGGTTCAATCAGTTGCTTCCTTACATTGAGAACCCGGTAGCGACAACCATTCTTGTCATAATAGCACGCGGAGAAAGCGTCAAAAGCGCAACTCTAACAAAAAGCCTCAACAAAGGGAAAGGCATTATTTTTGAATCCAAACGTCTCAATCCCACGGCTGTAGCCAATACCATTCGCGAATTCATTAAGGAACATGGGCTCTCTATCGACGACAAATCCCTTGCAATGCTTCAGGACTATGTCGGCTCCGACCTTTCCCGTATATACAACGAAATCGGGAAAATGACAGTAGCGCTGCCTCAAAACGCAATGGTCACCCCGGAAAGCGTTGAGCGCCACATTGGCATCAGTAAAGATTACAATAATTTCGAGTTAATTGCAGCTATTGCCCGTCGGGACATTGAGCGCATTTACAAAATCACAAATTACTTCCGACGCAATCCTAAAAACCACCCGCCAATCATTATCACCCCTTTAATATTTAATTTTTTTGCTAATCTGCTTGTTGCCTTATATGCACCCGACAAGTCCGAGCGAGGATTGATGAATGAGCTTGGGTTCAAGTGGTCGGGTCAACTCTCCGACATACGTCCCGGTTTATCCAATTATCGACCTTGGCAAATTATAAAGAATATTTCAGCGGTGCGTCAATTTGATGCACAAAGCAAAGGAATCGGCTCACGTGCCGACCAATTCGATCTCTTCGACCAACTTATCTTTAAAATCATCAACAACACCAACACCCCTTAATCATCCTCAATATTGTCACGTAGTCCTCTACTACTTGATAATCTCAGCCTCATCACATCAACAACAATTTCAATTATCAAATATACAGAAAAGAGGTCGGATTGCTCCGACCTCTTTTCTGTATATCGAGTATATTTATTTTACTCTAAATTATTTTGTGTTAACTGTGCAGATAGCAACACGATTCCAAGTGTTTTGTTCGAAACGGTCACCGATTCCTGCGCCTTCAGCGTTGATGCGACTTTCAGCTACACCTTCTTTAACGAGAGCTTTCTTAACTGATTGTGCACGTTTTTCAGCGAGTTTTTCGTTGAATGACTTGCTACCATCTTTTGAAGCATAACCTTTAACGTCAACAGTTGCGTTTGAGTCTTTTTTGAGTTGCTCAGCAATCATATAGATGTTGGGTTTTTGGTTAGCTTGGATAGTTGAAGAAGAAAGGTTGAAGAATACGTAGTGTACGTTATCAAGGTTCTTAACTACTTCTACAACTTGAGGTTTCTTGTTGAGGCAATCAGCAAGTTTTTGCTCAAGGTCGTTGATTTTCTGCTGGAGAGCAGCTTTATCAGCGTTGCAATTATTGAGTTGCGCACGGAGTGAGTTGATTTCAGCGTTGAGTGATGCTACGAGCTCTTCATCAAATAGTTTAGCAAGTTTGAATGAGTGAGTACCATTTGAGTTTTTGAAGTGGTAAGTAACACCTGCTTCCATTTCAACATATGCATGGTTGAGGTTGTATTGAGCACCGTAACCAAGAACATTAGATTCAATGCAATTAGCATTCATGTTCCAAACGATAGCGGGCTTAACTGAGATTGTCCATGCTTTGCTTTCACCGAGGTTGAAGTTGAAATTCAAACCTGCTTTGTTTGCCCATGAGTTACCATCAGCAATGTCTGATGAATGGGGATAGTAAGCGTGAAGCCAACCTGTACCTGCTACTGCTTCAATCTCAAAGAAACGAGGAGTACCTTTGTAACCTGCGAATACATTCATAAGGTTAAGAGTACCGAATACTCCAACATACTGATGGTCGAAAGCAGTTGTGCTCTTAAAGCCTGTCCAGCTTGAAGTGTTTACTGTCCATTCGCCTTCTACACCAAGACCGAATACAGGAGTGATTTGTTTTTTCAATTCAAGGCCAAAAATACCGCGGCAGTTCTGCCAGAAGCTATGACCTTTAGCAGGAGTTACAGCTCCACCCTTAAGACCGAGTGACCAGTTGTCAAAGAATTTGCTGCCTTCTACTGTTGCTTGAGCTTGCGCAGAGATAGCACCAAGTGCCAAAGCTGCAATAAGGATTAACTTTTTCATATTCTTTAAATAACTTAATAATTTTCTACGCAAAGATAGCTATAAAAATTATAATACCAAAGGTTTCGTAAATATTTTTTAGCACAATATCTCTTTTATATATTAGTTTAAGCCCGTTTTGTAGTTAAAACCAATATTGTCCTAAATAATTTTTAGGCATAACCTATTACACAAAGTAGCA
>CAYWXG010000027.1:0-32984 GCA_964462445.1 uncultured Barnesiella sp.
ATTCATCCGAAGGCCGGTAGGCCTTCGCTCCATAACAACACCCACGTTTTCCCCCCACCGCGCCAGCCTATGGAGTGAGGGCTTACCAGCCCTCATATCGCAACACCGCCCCAGCCCTATGGACTGAGCCCCTTCCGCCCCTCATAGGAATGCGCCAGCCTATGCTGAGGGGCTTACCAGCCCTCACCCCAACTCGCAAAAAATAGGCTGCACCAAAAAAATTGGCACAGCCTATTGTACTTTTATTTCTTGCGGAGATTACTTACCCATTTTGAATTCAAGGACGCCACCGCCAAGTAATTCCTCATGGGAAATTTTGCGAGTGTCAAGCACCTTCCCGTTCAATTTCACCTCTTTCGGATTATTATAACCCGGTTTCTTGCGCGGCGCCTTTATCTCCAAGCTTTTACCATTAGGCAAATGCACCATCGCATGCTCCACAACCGGAACTCCCAAATCATACTCTCCCGATGCCGGATTTACCGGATAGAATCCGAGGGCTGAAAATACGTACCACGACGACATCTGTCCGCAGTCATCATTGCCCGCTAATCCGCTCGAACTGTTTTCATACATCTCAGTCATTATCTTCGTGAGATATTTTGCCGATTTGTCGGGGCGACCTACGTAGTTGTAAAGATATGCCACATGATGCGACGGCTCATTACCATGAGCATACTGACCTATCAAGCCCGACACGTTGCCGTTCATCTCCTCAGGTTGCTCATCAAGAGTGAAAAATTTATCAAGTTTTGCTTCAAATGCCTTTTCACCTCCTACCAAGTCGATAAGATGGGGCACATCTTGAGGCACATACCAGAAATATTGCCATGCATTACCCTCTGTGAATGGGTGCCCGCCATTCGCGCCATGTTTCAACGGATCAAACGGGCGTATCCACTCCCCTTTGTCGTCCTTAGGGGCAAAAAATCCACATTCCGCATCATATAGATTGTCGATATTATAAGCGCGATTATTAAAGTGCTGATAGTCTTCCTCTTTGCCAAGATACTTCGCTAATTGGGCCACACACCAATCGTCATACGCCATCTCAAGAGATATTGAAACCGACTGTGTCTGTACATTTTCCGGCATATATCCCTTCTCTTCCCACACATTGTAAGGTGAGTTGGGATGTGATACTGTTGCCGAACGCTTCACTGCTTCATAAGCGCGTTCTGCATCAATCCCAGGAATTCCTTTGAGCACTGCATCAACTATTACAGGAATAGCATGATTCCCAATCATACAATAATTGTCCTGACCCCACAAATGCCATATTGGAAGATATCCGTAAACATCGCAATGACGTATCATTGAGTTTACAAAATCGGCTGTTTCTTTGGGCGCCAAGATTGTATAAAGGGGGTGTGTTGCACGATAAGTATCCCACAATGAGAATGTGGTATATTGCTCTTCTCCTGCCGGCACCTTCGCTACCGTATAGTCAGGAGCCATATATTCACCATTTACATCGCTGAACACATTGGGCTGTATAAATGAATGATATAGCGCTGTATAGAACACCGTTTTAGTATCATCATCTCCGGCTATATCAATGACCGACAGCAATTTATCCCACTCCTTATCTGCCTCTTGTGCAATTTGGTCAAAATTCTTTCCGGTTGCCTCTGCCTCAAAATTCTCCTTCGCATTTTCACACGACACTCCGGAGATTCCAATTTTCACTTCAATCGGAGCATTGCTCTTGGCAAAATCTATCATTGCCATCAATGCGCGACCATTTATCACATCTGCTCCTTTTTCATGGCGACCACCATCGCTCATATCAATACCCGCGATTGGTTCTGAAAATTCAGCATAGAAATAAACTTTGCGAAGTTTCGCCCATCCGGTGATGACACGATAACCCTCAACGGCATTGGGTGCCACTTGGCGTATCTGAGCATTGATAATCTTGCGGTCCCAACTTCCCTTCACCGCTGAATGGTCCATGTCGAGACGTATGCGACGCACGGCTCCTTCTGGATAGGTGTAACGATGCACCCCTACACGTTTCGTCGCTGTTAGCTCTGCCTTGATATTCTCCTCTTGAAGCTCTACTGCATAATAGCCGGGGCGCGCCTCTTCTCTGTCATGCGAGAATCGTCCCCATGCGCGGTCGCTTGAAGTAGGGAAAATGCATACATCAATCAAATCGCACGCTCCGGTGCCGCTGAGACGCGTATGCGTAAACCCATGAACATCAGCATCTATATCTCTATAGCCCGAACAATTATACCAATCAGGTGCAGGCTGAGTATCGGGGCTAAGCTGTACCATACCAAACGGCACTGTTGCACCCGGATAGCTATTTCCGAATAGCCCTCCCTCGATGGCTCCGGTGCCTATCATTGGATTGACATATTTGGTATAATCGCCGGCTGTGGCTCCAATCGCCGTCGCTACGGCAAAAACTAAAAGTATCTTTTTCATTTTTCTTTTATTCGATATATTCTCGTCCTATTGTATTATGTATTTCTAATGTTTTCTTACCTCATACACTCGTGAATGTAATTTATGCCCGGTGAGTATCGGAATCCCTACTTCCATCAAATATTCTCCGGTATACTCCCCGAATTTGAAATCCTCGGCATCAAAACGATCGATTTCATAAATGTCATAACGTGCGTTGGGGTCGAGTCCTTGCAACTTTACGTTATAGTAATGTTCGCCCCAGCGAGGATAAATATCAAAGGTGAAGATGGCACCAAGCTTTCCATCTTTACTCATAAACTGATTGACTGCATGTGTGCCTGAATATGGTGAAATCAATCGATATAAATCTCCCTCAAGAATTGCCGGTTTCAATTTCTCATAATTCTTCACCGCTTGTTTGGAATAAGCCAATTCCTTCTCATCCCATTCATGGATATCATAATCGTAGCCAAGTTTGCCCATCATTGCCACATTGGTGCGGAATTTGATTTTGACATCACTATTCCAACGAGCCACGTGCGCACACAACACTTTCGACGGCATAAAATGACCCATTCCGTATTGTATAAACAATCGCTCTACTGGGTCGGTATCATCGCTTGTCCAGAACTCAGTGAAATATTCCAATCCTTGGAAATCGCATCGACCGCCACCACTGGCACACATCATCATTGGCACATTGGGGTATTTTGCTTTTACTCTATCAAGGATATTGTAAAGCCCGCGCACATGATCTACATAGAGATGCTGCTGGTCTTCCCCAAGAGAATGTGAATAGATATTGGTTATTTCGGCATTACAATCCCACTTAAAGTAGGCTATGTCGGGATACTCGGTAAGTAGTTTGTCGACGATTGAGAACACATAGTCCTGCACTTCGGGATTCGATAGATCAAGCACAAGCTGATTGCGCTTGGTGACAATTTCGCGATTGGGGAGTGTAATTGCCCAATCGGGGTGCTTCTCATAAAGTTCACTTCGCGGATTGACCATTTCAGGCTCTATCCACAACCCAAATTTTATCCCCTGTTTTTTACCCTCTTCAATGATGGGGGTAAAGCCATTAGGTAGCTTTTTCTTCATGATATCCCAGTCGCCAAGTCCTTGATGATCGTTATCACGAGGATATTTGTTGCCAAACCATCCATCGTCGAGCAGGAAGAGGTTCACACCAAGTTCTTTTGCATCTTTTACCATGCTGACCAACTTCTGTTCTGTGAAATCCATGCTTGTCACTTCCCAATTGTTGAGCAATGTCATGCGGTCGCCATTCCCATCTTTAACCTTATGGTTGCGAGCCCAATCGTGGAAATTGCGTGATGCCTCGCCGATACCCTTATTTGAGTAGGTAAACACAAAGTCGGGGGTAACAAATGTTTCTCCTTTCCCAAGACGATAGGTAGAATAGTATGGATTGATTCCGGAGATTACTCGCAGACGATTTTGCTGGTCAATTTCAAATGTAAAACGGAAATTGCCCATCCATGATAAAGTGCCAAGCACCACTTCTCCATCTGTTTCCGTGGCCTCCTCATTGAGCGAAAGGATGAAGAAGGGTGAGACCATGGCGTTGGCGCGAGAGCCAAGTTTGGTATCAATCACTTTCTTGCCGAAACGGAGCGGTTGGCTGCTAATTGCCGCCTCTCGACCCCAGTCTCCGGAAAATTCAGTGAGGAAATATTCGGGAGCATAGAAATGAAGCATCGATGATGCATACTTTTCAAGTTCAATATCTTTTTTAGTGTTATTAGTGATAACGGTGTGCGTAGTGATAATATCTTCCGGGCCATAGGCGGTAAACACTAACGACACTGCGTCTTTATAGACTTCATCAGCGAGATTGATTGTTGTGGTTGTCACTCCCGGTTTTACCTCTTCTACCTTGTGGTCAACGTATTTAAGTATTAGCGACGAGTTGTTGTCGGCATGATTTATATGCAATGCCGGTTCAAATTGGTCACGATAGCCATGTGTTACATATGCCTCAACACCCTGATGGATTGGAGCATAGCTTTCTTCAGCCATGCGCTTACCGAAATAACTCTGACGTAGCGTGCCATTGTCATCGACGGAAAACCACAATGCTACGTTATCGGTGTTGATTGTAATCGGTGTGGCTGCATATGCTGTTATTGCAAATACAGCCATCCCAAGTGATATCATCGTTTTTTTCATGCAAGTATCGGTTTGTGGTGGTGCTTTGCACCCGGTTCTCAAGTAAAAATATGCCGGGACGTTATTAGTCCCGGCATTATTGTTTGAAGACTATTAATTAGCTGATACTTCGTAGATACGAGAATGTAATTTATTGCCGGTGAACATAGGCAATCCTACTGTCATCAAATAGTTACCGGAATATTGACCTACACTTTGGTCGTTGCAATCGTAACGGTTGATTTCTTTTACGTTGTACATCTTGTTGGCGTCGAGACCCGACATCTTCACATTGTACATCTTTTCGTTGTAACGTGGATAAACATCAAATGCAAATACTACAGCTTTTGATTTATCCTTTGTTACATACATTGTAGATGTGTGATTGCCTTCATAGGGTGATACCAAACGATATTGGTCACCTTCCAAAATTGCCGGTTTCAAACGATTGTATTCGCGAACTGCTTGTTGAGCATAACGCAAATCGCTTTCGCTGAGTTCGTGAAGATTAATATCAAAACCAAGTTTACCCATCATTGCTACATCTGTTTTGAACTTGATTGATGCATCACGATTCCATGATGTAACGTGAGCACAGATAGTCTTTGAGGGGAAAATTTGTGAAAAACCCCATTGGATAAACAAGCGTTCAATAGGATCGGTATTGTCGCTTGCCCAGAATTCTGTGAAATATTCCAGGCCGTTGTAGTCTCCGCGACCGCTACCTCCGGCACACATCATAATTGCCAATTCGGGATATTTGGCTTTTACGCGTTCCAACACATTGTACAAGCCCTTAACATAGTCTACATAGAGATGCTTTTGATTTTTCTCATATGGAGAATAAATGTTGGTGATAGGAGAGTTGCAGTCCCATTTGAAGAATGCGATTTCCGGATATTTAGTCTTTAGGTCATCAAGTACTGAGAATACATAATCTTGCACTTTGGGGTTGCTCAAATCAAGTACCAACTGATTGCGGAAATAATATTCATCGCGGTTGGGGAGTGTGATTACCCAATCTTTGTGAGTTTCATACAATTCGCTCTTGGGGTTAACCATTTCAGGCTCAATCCACAAACCGAATTTAACGCCTTGTTTTTTAGCTTCTTCTATCACGGGATAGAATCCGTTGGGGAGTTTCTCTACGTTTTCACCCCAGTCGCCTAATCCTGCAGTATCACCATTTCGGGGATATTTATTAGCGAACCAACCATCGTCGAGCAAGAACATATCAACACCGAGTGTTTTAGCATCTTTACAAAGTTGGATTAGCTTTGCCTCATCAAAATCAAAGTAAGTAGCTTCCCAGTTGTTGAGCAATGTCATGCGGTCTCCCATGCCATCTTTCACCTTATATTGGCGTGCCCAATCGTGGAAATTGCGGCTGGTGCCACCCTTCCCTTCTTGTGAAAGCGTAAAATGGAATTCAGGAGTGGTAAAGGTTTCCCCTTTTGCTATTGTATACTCTGAGTTATAGGGGTTGATTCCTGAGATTACACGTAATTTCCCTTCACGGTCCACTTCAAATGTGTAACGATAGTTTCCTGTCCAACCAAGATTTCCGGCAAGCACTTCTCCGCTATTCTCTTGCGCAGGTGCGCCAATACTGAGTTGGAAGAATTGTGCTAAGAACATGTTATGACGTGAACCAAGGTTGGTGTCAAGTTGCTTCTTGCCAAATTCAAGTTTCTGCTCTTTCAAATTGGCTTCATTGGCCCAATCGCCGTCATATTGTGTCAAATAGTAGGCCGGAGCATTAAATGTCAACAATGATGATGCATATTTTTCTAACTCAATAGGCTTTTTCTCATTGTTTGTGATTTCGGTGTAAGTAGTAATAACATCGCAATCAGGATATGCCGTGAAATGCATTTTCACCTCATCATTGTATGCCGGGTCTACAAGCGAGATGACTGTTGAAACAGAACCATCAGCATTGGTAGTTGTCGACGAATCAACATATTTGAGCAATGTTGATTGATTTCCATCTGCGTGATTGATATGGAGTGCCGGCTCAAAATAGTCCTCCATACCATGTGTCAAATAAGCCTCAATACCTTGCGGAAGCTTAGCATATTCTTCTGCATTTGCTAATTTTTTGCCAAAATAACGTTGATAGAGGCGTCCATTATCTCCTACTGAATATACCAAACCTACGTTTTCGGTTTCAATAGGGATAATTTTACTTTCTGCTGTTGCCGAAACGGCTATTAGAGCAGATGCAAGCAATAAAAATGTTTTTTTCATGTGTTTCATGTCGTTTTTATTTCATTTTATTATTTATCTGTTGCAAAGGGTGCGACGGGTAGATTGTCGGCGCCATAAATATTACCATTGGGATAGTCGGCCCAATCATAACGCACGGCTACCGGTTGCTTAATTTTATTAGCTGATACTACAACTGTCAATCCGTCGGCAGAAATTTCTGCTACTGCCGGTTGCCAATTATTGTTCTTATCGCCAATAATAAAGCCAAGAGCTGCTGCTGTTTGTGCATGAACCGGACCATCGAATGTGAGTGTCATCTTGTTGCCCGATACTACTGATTTTACGCATTTCGGAGCTTCACAAATCACTTCTTGTCCATAGGTCTTATTGCGTGCCAAGAGTGAAAGACGACGTGCAACTTCCTGCTTGTTTTTGGGGTGAATATCTACAGGATTACCCAAGTCGATTGCCACTGCCATGCCGGTATTCTCGAGCGCGAGCACTGATGTTTGTGCGTTGCGCAATGCCGCCCATTCTGAGTCGGGTTGGCAATAACGCGGTGCAAGATATCCTGCGAGTTGTACGAAATAGAACGACATTTCAGGATTGTTGAACGCGTTGCGCCATCCTTTCACCATTTGCGGGAAGAGCACTGCATATTGTGCATCACGTCCTACGTTATTGCAACCTTGATACCAGATGCAACCTTTCACAGGGAAATCACGCAACGGATTCACCATCGCGTTGTAGAGCACTGTGGGATAGTTTGATGATGTGATTGAAAGAGGTGCCGGTGGCAATTTTGAAAAATCGCACGATACTCTGTAAGCCCATTCGCCAACGAGTGATTTGCGTTCTCCTTCACACTCCAAATACATATTTGAAGCTTCTCCATAAATACCACCTTCACCGCCATTATCAGTGATAACTACTGTTATAAATGATTTGCCGGCTTTCACCTTGTTGCCGGGAATTGTATAATTACGTTCGCTGTTCCAACCCCAACCGCGTGCTATCTCTTCGCCGTTGAAGTATGTAATATCCTCATCATCAATGCCGGGGAATTTTACCGACACTTTCTTGCCTGCCCATGATGCGGGAATTTCGATTTCGCGCTGCATATAAACGATACCGTTAAAGCCCGGAAGTCCGGCAGATTCCCACATATTGGGAAGCTTCATTGTGTTCCAGCCCTCTTCGCCTCCATGGAATTTATCCACTGCATAGTCCGTGCGGTGAGTATTATATCCTTTGCGCCATTCGTCAAAACGTGCATCGTTGAGTTTACGCATCTTCTCTACATCTCCATTAGCTGCCTTGAGGTCGCTCTTTTCATCTTCAAATCCGGGTACGATTTCTAAATATTCATACGGTGTCCATGCTTCTGCCGATGTTCCGCCCCATGTTGTATCGATAACACCTACGGGTACGCCAAGTTTAGCGGCAAGTTCGCGAGCATAGAAATATGCACAAGCTGAGAATTCCGGAACTGTTCCGGGAGTACATTCCATCCAACCTCCGCCATTGTACACCGCCTCTTCGAGAGGGGTGGTTGATACATTTTTACGCACTTGAAGTAGTCGCACGTTGGGGTTATGTGCCATCGCGATTTCTGTTTGGAAATCCATCACTTGACCCCAGCCCGCAATTGGCATCTCCATATTTGATTGTCCTGAACATATCCACACTTCTCCTGATAGGATATTTTCAACGGTAACTACATCCCCATCATTGAAGGTAATGCAATAAGGACCACCTGCTTTCGGTGTACTAAGGGTTACTGTAAACTTGCCTTCAGCATCAGCTGTGGCTTTTACTGTTTTACCCCACGATGGCGTTACTTCTACTTTAGCGCCGGGGGTTGTTTCGCCGGGAATCTTGAGTTCTACATTTTGCTGTAGCACCATATTGTTGCCAATATAGCCGGGTAGCTTGACTGTTGCTGTCGCACCTAAAGCGACTGTCGCCATCAATGCTAATGAATAAATTTTTTTCATCGTAATGTTAGTTTCTGTTTGTACATTATTTTTTAGTTATTATTGTCTTGCAACGAATATCATCGGATGCCGAGCCAATTTGAAGTTCAAAATCTCCCGGCTCCACAACCTCTTCCATTTTTGCATTCCACAACGCCAATTCTTTCATCGGCAATTTTATCTCTACCACCTTGCTTTCTCCGGGTTTCAAATTCACTTTCGCAAACCCCTTAAGTTGCTGTATAGGCGTTGATACAGTGCTGACAATATCATGAACATATAGTTGAACTGTTTCCTTCCCTTCTCGTGTGCCCGTATTGGTCACTTTTACTTTCACTGTCAAAGTATCGGTATCTTTGGGTTCCTTAATATCAACTTCCATATCGGAATACTCAAAGGTTGTATAACTCAAGCCATGACCGAAGTTCCAAACCGGTTCCGGTGCCTCAAAGATGTAGTGGAGTCCCGGCTCTTCATACGTACCCGGAGAGTCAAACGGCTCTTCGCGGTCGGTGACATAGTGATTATAGAAACATGGAGTGTTTCCGGTACTACGAGGGAACGACACTGTCAATTTACCCGAAGGATTGACTTCTCCCAACAACACGTCGGCCATTGCTACTCCTTGTTGCTTACCTCCACAGAATTGAATTAGCACGGCATCAGCCTGTTCTTGTGCATATCGCATCACAACCGGTTTCCCCGCTATAAGCACTACAATCATCGGCTTGCCGGTCGCTTTTACCGCTTCGAGAAGATCATGCTGACGTCCTGGCAATTCAAGTGATGAAAGGTCGAAGCCTTCTCCGGCTGTATTTTTATTACGTCCTCGTCCTAAATAAGCTGAACGCAATCCGACTGCTACGATAGCCACGTCGGCTTCCTCTACCGCTTTCACTGCTTCAGGTATTTGCGATGCATCTTGGCTCCACCAGTCGCAACCTTCTGTATATGTAACTATTGCTTTATCTCCTACGGCTTCTACAAGGCCTTCATATAAGTCGATTCCTTCTTCACCATCAAGGTTTACCCAAGAGTAGTCACCCATAAGTGCATAATGGCCATTGGGGCCTACTATGGCTATTTTCTTGTATTTATTAATATCAAGAGGGAGGATATTATTTTTATTCTCTGCTAAGATAATGCTCTCATCGGCCACTCGTTTGGCTAATGCTACATGTTCCTTTGAACGGACCACCTTCTTAACATCTTCAGGGTTGACATCATTATCCTCGAAGAGCCCGAGCTCAAATTTCTTACGTAATATACGACGCACGTTAGTATCTATAACATCTTCACTTAATTTACCTTCTCGCACCGAGTTTACCAATGTTTGGTAAGTCCAATCAACATTGATATCTATTCCGGCATAGGCTGCTTGTATAGCCGCCTCTTCTACCGCAGCTACTGCGTTGTGAAATGTTTTGATACGCTCCACCGAGCCCCAATCAGAGTAGCAATATCCGGTGTGTCCGAGTTCGCCACGAAGCACATCAGTCATATAGTAGCGAGAACCCGTCAACGGCTCGCCATCGTAGGCTGAATAGCACGACATAATAGCTCCCGGTCTACACTCTGCGATTACTCTACGGAATGGATAGAGATAGATTGAACGGAATTCACGAGGACCGCCTGCCACTGATGCGCAGTTCAAACCGCCTGAAGGTGAGCCATGTGCCACAAAGTGTTTAGGCATAGCTAATACTCCTTCTCCTTGGTAGCCATTGACAAACGCCTTTGCCATTTCGGCAATCATAAACGGATCCTCTCCGTAAGTCTCCTCTACGCGTCCCCAACGCAATTCACGTGCTACATCAAGCACTGGTGATAGCACCTGACGAATCCCTATTGCTCGTGCTTCGCGGGCACACGCTGCTGTCATTTCTTCGACAAGTGCCGGGTTCCATGTTGTCGACTGAGCTATTGCATGGGGGAATAGTGTACACCCGTTTTGTAAGAGACCTTGAATCCCTTCGCAACAGTTTATCAATGGTATTCCCCACCGATTATTTTTCTCTACATAATCGGCTAATGTTTTGTATATAACAGCTGCATCGTAGGCATTATGGCCCATTTCGTGTGTCGTACCATAACTATTTTCACCAAAGCGCCCGGGGATTTCGTGCACTTCCCCTGTCGGGATATTTTGCATCTGCATAACCTTCTCTTCAAGAGTTAATCGAGAAAGCAAATCTTCAACTCGTGCGTCAATTGGAGCTTTGCTATTCTTATACAATGGTCCCGCCGCCGCTGCTGAAACTAATAATATTGCAAAGATTGTGTACTTTCTAAAATTCATGTTAGTTTGTTTTATAATCAAGAATAATTGTACGGTGGAAAGAGTGTAAATCTATTTTATCACGTTTCAGGCAAAACCTCATTCTCAATTCCGCCATTAGACTCTTCTTCCGTTGACAATGATAGAGACATATCTCCACTACGTCCGGCTTGTTGACATTGTTTCTCAAAGCCTTTGGGAGTGACACCAAACTGTCGGAAAAACAATTTGCTGAAATAACTTGAAGAGTTGATTCCGACCATGAAACATACATCTCCAATACGGTATTTCCCTTCTTGAATCAATCCCGCAGCCTTCTTTAGTCGTATAAGCCTTATCAATTCTATGGGCGACAAATTGAAGAGGGTCTTAATCTTACGAAGTAATGATGAACGGCTCATACAGAACACATCTGCCATTGATTCTACCGAGAAATTCTCATCTGCAATGTTATCGGTAATTATCTTGATAACTTTGTTCATAAATTCTTCATCGGCTTTTGTCATCTTCATATTGTCAATAGAGAAGAATGGTTGCTTGAGGAATGCCTTACGCTCATGCTTTCGATTTTCAAGCAATGAAAGTATCTGTTGACAGAAATATTTAATTGAGAACGGCTTCTCGATATAAGCTTCACCACCACACTTGAGAGCAAGAAGCTTGGACTCAAGGTCATTTTTTGCGGTAAGGAACACAATGGGTATATGGGAGCGATTAATATCGTTCTTCACCTGGCGACAAAGCTCATAACCATCCATCACCGGCATCATTATATCCGTTACTATAAGATCATAATTATGCTCCATAAGCTTGTCGAGTGCTTCTTGTCCATTACTGCATGTATCAATTACGAATTTTTTCGACAACTGCTCGGCAAGGAATTCTCGCATATCATCATTGTCATCGACAAGTAGTAATGTATAACTATGTTCCGTCTCAAAAGGTGCCGGTTCCGCTTCTTCTATGATATAATCATTCTTTTCCACATCAGCTACCGGTATCATTTCTACCTCTACCCCTTCTTGCTTTAACGGTAAGGTCAATATGAATGTATTAAGCTCTGATTTACTATCATCGAGAAGCTCTATTTTGCCATTGAGTAAATGCGCCAACGTTCTACATAATGGCAACCCTATTCCTACTCCATTATTATCTCGTTGGGTATCAATCTGATAGAATGGTTCAAATATGAGCAACGATGTTTCTCCCTTGATTTTTTGGCCATCGCTACTAACCGAGACACTGAACGTTTCTCCTTGGCGGGCAAGTTCGAGATGCACCATCTTTTGTCCATACTTGAGTGCATTATTTAGGAGATTGGATAATATTTTTATAAAGGCCTCACAATCTGTAACGGCATATATATCCTTTTGAGGCAACGAATAGGTTAATTTGCGACCCTTAAGTTGCATTGCCGGCTCAAAGCGTTCGATTGTCTCATTAACTATCATTGTCACATCAACACGCTCATACTTAAAGTCAAATTGGTTGGCTCCGATTTTTTGGAAGTCAAGCAATTGATTAGTAAGATTGAGCAAGCGTGAAGTATTCTTACGCATTACTTTCACGTAACGTTCTACACGCTTATCCTCTATTTTTAGAGCTTCCATCGCCTCAAGTGGAGCATCTATTAATGATAGTGGAGTACGAATTTCATGGGCAATTTCCGTGAAAAATTGCACCTTGCTTTCATACAACTCTTTCTCTTTATTGATGATAAACAAATTCTCTTTAGCAACTAAGCGTCGATTTTGATTGCGTCGATAATGGCGCCAGAACAAAAACAAAAGTGTTCCTATGATTATTATATAGAGTGCTACAGCCCACCAAGTGTTATACCATGGCGTTTGCACTATTACTTTAAGCGTTTTGACTGAATAGCTCGATCCATTTGTAACCTTGACCTGCAATTCATAATTGTCGGGAGCAAGATTGGCAAGTGTGATAGTTCGATTGTTTATTGTTATCCAGGTTGTATCCATCGGAAGCAATCGATAGGTATAATCGAGAGTGCCTTGAGGAACAAAACTCGGTGTCGATACCTCAATCATTATTGGTGCAAAATTATGAGGAAGAGTGATTTCTTCTGTATAGAAAAGACTCTTGGTCAATGGAGAATCCGGGGCTCCCGGTTTTAACTCGATGTTGCCCTGACGTAGCGCTGTAAAGAATATTTGAGGCACTGAGTCATTATAAGTATCTACTTCAGGATTAAATGCAATGAGCCCTTCCATTGTCCCAAAATAGAACCAACCATCTTTAGATGCCAAGGCTGAGTGATAGTTAAATTGATTGGATAGCAAACCATCTACTGTATTAAATACCTTTATTTCATTCTTTTCCGGATGATACTTCACCAACCCTCGATTAGTACCAAACCATAAATACCCCTTCGAATCCTCCAATATATCATATACTACATTGTCGGGCAAACCATGTTCTTCCGAGATGGTAATAAACGGGGTCCCTCCCGGCTTATCTCCTTCCGGATTATATCTAACCAATCCCCCTCGGTCAGTAGAAAACCATATTATACCACGAGAATCCTCTTTTATAGAACTAATAGAGTTTGTCCTCAATCCATTAGTTGCATGTTCATCAAATGGATAATGCTTCCACTCATCTTTCGAAATATCAACTTTCCAGATTCCGGCTCCCATTGTTGCAAACCAGATTATCCCTTTGGAATCTTGCATAATATCAAAAATCCATGCCTGATCAAGGCTATCAACTTTATTGAATTGCGACGAACCGGGCATGGCTCTGAATAGTCCCCAATCGGAGCCGACCCATTTCCCTCCTTGACCATCGACTAAGAATGAATAAACACTATTCTGCTTATCCTCTCCGTGAAGATTCGTAAATCGATTGTCAACTACCTTTCCATTAACGATTACATCCATTCCACCGCGAGCCTTCCCAAAGTAAATAGTGTCACGGAATGTATTAATCATCAACGAAATATCTTTTTTATTAAATACTTCAAAGACTCCCGTTCGCGGATTGAATGTGGAAACTCCGGCAACTTCCGACCCTATGTAAATTAACCCATTGCTATCCTCCGAAAGTCCGCGTATGGGTTTTGATATCAACGATGTATCCGATTTACCCGACATAAAGCGGTCAAATCGGAATCCATTGCGCTGAAAGAAGTTTACTCCGCCATACATTGTCCCTATCCATGCATTCCCATCTTCATCGGCATAGAGGGTGTAAATAATGCTATTTGTCAAGTTTGTCTTTCCGTCATTGCTCTCCATTAATTTCACTTGACTGCCATGACTGATATTAATTACATACAGCCCATTTTGTGTTCCCAACCATATTTCATCATCAATGCAAATCATTGAGCGTGCGAAAATTTCACCTGATTCCTCTTTGATGGGGACAAGCGTCATGGCTCCGGTCTTAGTATCATATAGATATACTTTACCGGACGGTGTACTTAATGCAAGGTTGCCAAGCGAGGTCTGGCGTATGAGTAATATCGTTTCGTTGTCCGGGGATTCAAAGCCCGGCATTTTTCGAAACTTATTGATATTGCGGTCATAGAAGTATAATCCTGAGCGCGTGGTCCCGGAATATACTACATCATCTTTGTCTACAAACAACGATACCGGAAGATAGTCTTTATTACCGATATTTTCACGAATTACGGAATAAAAATCCACACTATCGCCATAATAACGGAACACACCTTGATTGGGGACAAGAACCCATATATTCCCTCGTTTATCAGAATAAATATCCTGCACCCAATCATCTGCGCTTATTCCGTCCGACGTCTTTGTCGCCAAATAGGTAAATGTGTCATTCTTGGGGTCATAAATATAAACACCTCGGTCGGTACCTACCCACAATCCTCCATCGGGGGTCGCATATAGCGAACTGATATTGTTGTTCCCCCGATTATTGACATAGTCATAACATGAATAATTCTTCACTGTTTTGCCATCATAACGGTTCAACCCATTTTTGGTGCCGAACCACATAAAACCATTACTATCTTTCGTAATTGTCTTTATATATGATGACGACAACCCCTCATTTGTGCCTATATGATTAAATGAATAATTGACCGCACGTGGTAATGCTTCTACTTGCAATGTTATTGTAAGCATTAAAACTATAAGCAGTGACTTTATGTTATTTCTAAATAGTTGCATATCGGGGTGGAATTTTTATTTCTTCTATGCTATAGTGAGGATTGTAGTTATAAACGTCGAATTAGCGTGCTAATACTTTTTCGGTAAGGACTGTTCCGTCCGACATATTGGCATTCACGATATACGCACCGCTTTGCACATTGACTTCAAATGACGCTTGAATATGATTAACTTCATTGACTCCGGCGATATAGCGACCACTAAGATCGTAGACTTGCACCGATGAGATTTCTTTTGAGCACGCTACTACACATTCATTGCCCGCAATTGCTACTGAAATTGAATTGTCAATTTCATCATCAATAGCTACGTCGCCTACTCCGGAAACTGCTTTGGCTATACGATATATGCGAGCATCAGCCGCCGGAATCTGACAACTGAATGAAGTGTTTGCCGGGGTTATCATTTCTCCGGTCCATAGCTCCTTTATCTCTTTAACGTTAGTTGTTTCGAGTCCTAAACTTTCAAATGAAACGACTTCATTGCGCACTGAATATTTATTATAGTTGAAAGCTGCTACATAAACATAGTCGGGGGTGTCGCGCATGAACACGTAAGATGCTTGTTGTGATGATGTGTATTTATCACCATAAAGCGGACGGAAAGAACCGGTATTTTCACGAACATAAGCATTGATATCGGTGTTGCCAAACATCTTGAGTGCACGCACTTTTGATGCTTCCGGATATGCTACAACATCTCCTTTTGTATGTCCATTATCATTGGTATATACACACTTATCAGAGAAGCTATCTCCCATCAAGAATGCACCGGTACACACTCCCGTTGTGACACGCGCGCGATTTTCACCTTCAGTTTCTCCTTGGTTATAACCATCTTTATGAAGCACAAGTTGGTCCGGGTCGTTGACTGCATAAAGGCGGTCGGTCCACCAACCCCACGACATTGCGTTCATCACATATTCACTTTCGCCTATCTCACTGAAACGGTCGCAGCAGGAACGACGGCCATGTGCCCAGCGATAGGGGAAGAGGGGGGCCATTGATTCTACGAGATACATATCATATTTGGTCGCAAGTTCGTTGATGATTTGCATACCATAATTATAGGCCATCTTGCCGGTTGTGATTTCCGGATTGTACCAAGAATCCCCTTCACAGATACCGGCATTGATGAAGTCAAACTTTAAATATTTGATATTCATTGCAGCCCAGCGTGAAAGAGTATATTCCATATTATAATAGAATGCTGGGTGTGTGGGGTCGATGGCACAATATTGCCCATTTTGGAAAAGATAATGAGGGTTTCCGTTATAGGTCAAAAGTGCTTCTCCCCAAGTGTAGGTGGGAATTTCTCCAATCCCGGTACCATCAACTTTTGAATCGAAAGTCCAATCCCATATCACCATACCACCATAAAGGCCTAAGCGCATATTTAGCCCCTCTTTTTTAACGAGGCCTTCGCTATAGGTCCCGTCAGATAATACTTTGTGCCCGAGCTTGGAGATTTCTGCCGACGACATACCCCAACCCTCACAAAAAGAGTCAAGGCTGATAACCGTCTGATCATACTTATCATGGAAGCCGAGGGCAAAAAGATTGTCCTTAATCCATTGTGCTGTTTCTGTAACTGCAGGTGTGTTAACATGGTCCTGCATAACTCCCCATGTACTCCAACCCATTGGATTTCCATGTTCCCATGTCGCAGGAGGGGCTATTGTTGCACATGCATCGCCAAATGTTTCAAGACCTACACGCCAATCATCAAAATATCCCACCAAATAACGTGCAGATTTTACTTCTTGACCCTTCACATAGCCGTGAGGTATTACTGTATTGGTATTCCAATCATAGTCGCGAGTAAGATCTGACGTATATCCTGAAAGAAGTTCTATTTTGTCTATATATCGATTATATGCACCTTTTATTTTGATACCGCTTTTCCATTTATCATGGTCAATTGACCCGAGAACAATCCCACTCTTGGTTGAAGCATGATAAATACACGACACTTCATGTGAAACCATTTCGGAACTTAAGTCCATCACTTGATAGCGTCCATGTCCATCGTTGTCAAATGGCACCCATATCATTTGAACGGACGAAGTATTAAATGGATTTGAACGTGTTGTCGATGCGAAAGCCACAATATTATTAGAAGCTACTATATTATTCGGATTCACCGGATCGAGTTTCACTTGCGCTACAATAAATGGCACATTGTCATAGACTGTTAGTGTATGAGTAAATTTCAACGTACCATCATAATACAATCGCGAAAGTGCTTTTCCTGTGCCAAATTCATCCTCAATATCAACAACTGTGACTGATGATGGTGACATCGTTGAGGTGTTGATTTCTCCGGTTTTTGAGGTGTTTTCAATGCGATAAGTCGCTGAGGCATACACCCCATTCAAAAATTCGGCACCATTAAATTTAATTGTCAACGAATTATCATCGGAATTTGTAATATTCCAATTACCCTTTTCGAGGGTAGTTGCAGCCGATACTACTAATGTAGATGCTGCTACTGTTAATGTTAAAATAAAGTTTCTTAATTTCATCTTTTATCGTGTTTTTATTTGAATACTACTTTAGTAGCTAATGATGTCCCATCTTCCATTTTCGCCTCTACAATGTAGACTCCGGGACGGACATTAATATCGAATACAGCTTGTACGTGATGTATATCAGCGACTTGCGCTACAACGCGCCCACTAAGATCATATACCTTAACGATATCGATGTCGCGTGATGCCGCTACCACACATTGTCCCGCTGCTATCACTGCCGATAATGCAGTTTTAGTGTTATCATCATTTACTATTTCCCCTACCGACGAAACTGATTTTGTGATACGGTAGATTCGAGCATCTCCTTTGGGAACTTCATAATAGAAATAATCAGTAGAAGAGGTTACCGTTTCTCCTGTCCATAATTCCTTTATTTCTTTTACATTAGAAGCCTCAATGCCTATATTTTCATATTGCACTACTCCTGATTGAGGATTATAGGCATCAAAGTTGAACACCGCAACATAAACATAATTGGGGGTGTCGCGCATGAATAGCGAAAACGACTGCTTCGAAGAGGTATATTTATCACCAATGGGACGGAATGAGCCGGTGTTTTCGCGCACATAGGCGTTAATATCAGCGTTACCAAACATCTTAAGTGCTCGCGCCTTCGATTCTTCCGGATACGCTACAACGCCACCCTTAGAGTATCCATTCGCATCATTTTCGGTATAAACACATTTTTCAGAAAAACTGTCTCCAATAATGAACGCTCCGGAGCAAAGACCGGAGGTAACTCGCACACGATTTTCCCCCTCTGTCTCTCTTAGATTATATCCCTTATTGTGTAAAACCAAATGGTCGGGGTCGTTTACTGCATAGAGGCGGTCGGTCCACCATGCCCACGACATCGCGTTCATCACATATTCGCTTTCTGTAAGCAAACTAAAACTGTCGCAACAGTCGCGTCGAGCATGCGCCCATTGATATGGGAACAAAGGAGAAATCCCTTCCAAGATGTACATATCATGTTTTGCAGCACATTCATAGAGCATTTTCATGGCGTAATTATAAGCCATTGCGCCGGTAGTGATTTCCGGATCGTACCATGAATCTCCCTCGCAGATTGCACATGTAATGAAGTCCATCTTAATATACTTGACATTAAAACGCGCCCAACGTGAAAGTGTATGTTCTATATATGCTTTCACGGCAGGATGTGTCGGATCTATGGCGCAATAGCTACCCCCATCTACAAGGCGAAGCATGTGTCCATTCGTTTTAAGCATGGCATCGCGCCATGTATAAGCAGGAATACCATTGACTCCAGTTCCGGCTATCTGATAATCTAATCCCCAATCCCATATTGCAATGCCTCCATATAGCCCAAGACGCATATTCAAGCCTTCTTTTTTGACAAAGCCCTCGGTATATGTGCCGGTACCAAGAATTTTATTGCCAAGACGCGACATGTCGGACTGTGTAAAACAGATATCCTCAGCATAAGAGTCAAGACTTACTACCGTCTGTCCGTATTTATCATGGAAGCCGAGATCAAAGAGATTGGATTTAATCCATTCTTGCGTCTCGCGCACTGCGTCAAAGTTAACATTAATCTGCATAATACCCCACGAACTCCATCCCATGGGATTTCCTCCCCCCCAAGGCGCAGGCGGAGCTACGGTTGCACATGCTTCAGCAAATGTTTCAAGTCCATCACGCCAATCGTCGAAAAATCCGACAAGATAACGAGCCGAACTCACTGTTGTTCCTTTAACATAGCCGTGGGGGGTGACGGTCTGAGATTCCCAATCGAAATCACGAGTTAATTTTGATGTATATCCGGATTGCAATTTGAAATTGTCGATGAAGCGACGGTATGAACCTTTAATATTAATACCACTCTTCCATTTATCATGGTCAACCGAACCTGCTACAAAACCGAATCCTGTTGTCATATCAAATACGCAAGCCACCTCATGTGATGTCATCTCTTGCGAACAATCATGCACCTCATATCGACCATGGCAATCATTGTCGAATGGCACCCACAACATGCTGTGAGAAGTGCCGACAGGTATCTGTGTGCGAGTATCCGACGCGAGTGCCACCATATAATTTGACTCTATCACTGCCCCCTCTGCATTAGGAGTTATAGACACACCGGCAATGGCATAAGGTTCATTGTGATAGAGGTTCAATGTATGGGTTAATGTTGCTGTGCCATCGTTGTAAACGCGTATCAGTGATTTTCCCGAACCTATTTCATCGGAAAAGTCAACCACCGAAACCGACGCGGGGGCCAACGACATTGTGTTTATAAGTTTTGAGTCTCCGGCATCGGCTATTCTGTATGTCACTTCTGAATACGCATTTTCAATTGCTTCATTGCCATCAAAGCTGAGATTCAATGTGTTAACATCGGTATTGACGATTTCCCAACGCCCCAGCTCAAGACGAGTGTCGGCAGCTGCCGAAATAGAAGCAGCCACCAACAATATCATCAATATGAATTTCCTTACACTCATGAATCTCCTGTTTGGACTCAAAAATCTATAGTTTCAATTTTTTATTTTTTTCTAATACGGAACACTTTCACGTCAAGAGGTGCAATATGCGTAGTAATTGCGCCACGGAGTTTGTGTGAGTCTCCACTCCAAAGTTCTACTGCACGATAATCGGTAGCTTCCGATAATCCGATACGACGCAAGGGGAGCGTTTTTTCAACTGCTTGTTCTGAGTAGTTGAATATAGCAACATATATGAAGCTATCGTCGGAATTGACAAACATATCGGTAGCTGCAGTTCCTACTGCATGTTCCACCGGGCGGAACGATTTACAACTACGAGCCATTGCATTGATGGCGCGATTACCGGTATTTTTTATTGCTCGTGCCTTTGCTCCACTATCCCCGGTTTTACTAAGGTCATCACCAAGGAAATATACACCTGTGATGGCAGATGAGGTGATACGCATACGATTTTCACCATCGGTAGCACCTTCATACACCACATGGTCAGCATCGTTGTAGTGGTATACTCTGTCGAGCCACCATCCGCCCGAGAGTGCATTCAACACATATTCGGTATCTTTAACTTTATTCCATGCATCGCATGAAATGCGGCGCGAATGAGCATAATTCGCAGGGAAAAGAGGTGCTATCGAAAGATTTATCCACATACGATTATCAACAATGGAATCGATGTATGCCATACCATGGTTGTAGGCTTGCGTGCCGGTAGTGATGCTTGAATCGAAGTATTTATCCGACTCGTAAGCTCCATGAGCCATGAAGTCTATCTTCACGTATTCGTAACCCCACTCGATAAATTGTTCCAATTGACGTTTGATACGTGCTTTTGTAGCAGGATGTGTAGGATCGAGTGCCGGAGCGCCATCAAATTTTACAGGTTCTCCGTTTACACGAATATACAAATCCTTCATTTTGTATTCGGGAGCCTCCCTGATTACAGACTCGGGGTTGCCAGACCAATCGGTAAAGGGGCAGAAATAAAGACCGGCCATCTGTCCGTTGGCTTTGCAATGCGCTACAAACTCACGATGCTGATGATGTTTGAATCCAAAATCCCAAAATGCATCAAGGTTAATGCACACTTTTCCATCGGCATCTTTAAAGCCTTTATTCGACAAATTTTTGTGTATGAAATCTGAAACCTCGAGGGCTTTTTGATAGGTCAATTTTGTTTGCATTTTACCCCAAGAATTCCAACCGAAAGGACGCGGACCCTTAGAAGGAACCGCTGGAGCGAATGCGGCACATTGATCAGCAAATAGCTCCATACCATCACGCCAATCGTCGGTTGAAACTAATATTATACGTGACGACTTCACTACATTGCCCGACACATGACCATGACTGCGACGGTCGCGAGTCAATTCTGAAGTAACCCCGGCAAATGCTTCGAGTGAAGTTATTGTTGCGTTCCCATCAGTGGTCGTTTTTATACCTGTTTTCCACAAATCATGCTCTACTGAGCCAACTATCAACCCACGACGAGTGTCGGCATTAAACAATGCTGCCACTTCGTAGGCCATAGGGATAGTATCACCGAAAGCTGTTGTGGTATAGCGCACCCATGCATCATTGTCGTAGGGAACTGAGAGGGCATAATTGCCGGCGCGATCGGTAAAATGATATGATTGACGCGTTGAGATTGGTGCAAGATAGTTGAGTGTCAAATTTTCTTTTTTATTTATCGGCTCTACTGAAAGACGTGTCAACAAAAAATCGGGATAAATATCGTAGTCAACAGTAGCTTTTTCATCTCCATTAACACCCGCTACCGAAACTCGCAGCGCATTTCCATGGACGTCGGAAATATTGCGTGAAGTTATTTTCACTTTCTGCAAAGCATCGGGACGACGCACTTCCCCATCAAGTCCCCATGCCGGAAGATTTCCTTTCACAAGGGTATCGTTGTCGGCAACAATTGTTACGGCACCGGTTACATTGTCAACGGTGAGTTGTCGACCATTATGAGAAAAGGTTTTTTCGGCAGAAAAACCAAAAAATGAGATTGTTAAAATTAAACTGGCAATAATCTGTTTTCGCATGCTTAAATGTTTTATATATTATATTGCAAATATAAAAAATCGCTTGCCTCATCTTTAATATATAAAACTCAAAAAATGAAACATTTGCGTTATTTTACGCACAAAAATGAAAGAATTTGCAACAAATGGAAAAAATCAAGAGCTTTATACAAAAAACACAAAACGCTGATTTACTAAACCTTACACCGATTTACTAAGATGATTTACTGAAAAAATAAAAAAAATAGACCTATTTGAATGTGCAGTGTACACATCCCCCTCTTCCTAATTGTAAAATAAATCCGTTAGTGGAAGAAAATATAGGCAGCAATGATACCGGAAACAGAGCCTACGATATCGGCAAGCAAAGCATAGCTCACTGCATAGCGAGTACGCTTTATTCCGACAGAACCGAAGTAAACGGCAAGCACATAGAACATCGTATCGGTTGAGCCTTGTATCGATGCAGAAACTCTTGCTACAAAAGAATCGGCCCCATGAGTCGACATCAAATCAACCATCATACCACGTGAACCCGAGCCACTCAAAGGTTTCATAATAGCAGTAGGAAGTGCCTCCACCCAATCCGTATCCAATCCAAGAGCGCCTATCACTGCTACCATTCCATCGGTGAGGACCGTCATTGCCCCAGATGCTCTGAACATTCCGATTGCCACTAGTATTGCAACTAAATATGGGATTATCATTACCGCGGTGCGAAACCCCTCTTTTGCCCCTTCAATAAACGTTTCATACATATTGACTCGCTTACGCAAACCGGCAGCAATAAATGATATTATAACCGTGAACAGCAGCAAATTGGCAACAAATCCGGAATACGTTTGCACCTGCTGCTCATCGAGTTGACTGAAGAAAAATACAATACCTCCAATTATCAATGCCATTCCCCCAATCCACGAAAGTAGAACCGGGTCAAGAAGGCGTATTTTTTGCTTGAGACAAAGAGCAATAAGTCCAACCAATGTGGCAATGAATGTAGCAAGCAAAATAGGCATAAACACATCTGTGGGGTTGGCAGCACCGGCTTGCAATCGATACATCATTATCGAAATCGGGATCAAACAGAGTCCTGAAGCATTTAATACCAAAAACATTATCATTGCATCCGATGCTTTATCTTTCTCAGGATTAATTGATTGCAACTCTTGCATTGCTTTTAAGCCCATAGGCGTCGCCGCATTATCCAATCCAAGCATATTCGCCGATACGTTCATAAAGATTGACCCCATCGCCGGATGCCCTTTGGGTACACCGGGAAATAATCGGGTAAACAACGGACTGATTAGTCGCCCGAAGAAACTGATAACCCCTCCTCTTTCTCCTATTTTCATCAACCCCATCCAAAGCGCAAGCACACCGGTCAAACCTAACGAAATCTCAAAGGCTGTGGAAGCCGACGAAAATGAAGATGACATTATGTCGGACCACACTTGAAGATCCCCGGCAAAAATCGTTTTACCGAGTGCCACAACAAAGGCTATTACAAAAAAGGCTATCCAAATATAATTGAGTACCATCGAGTTGGAGATAATAATGTCTTGTTTAAAAAATATATAGAGAAAACTTATTAATACATTGTGAAACGATTCTGCCCGCTTAATTCTTTCTCAAATGAGATATTATCTCATCGCGGTTTTCTCAAACACAAAAATAGTATAATTTGGGGTAAATACAAAAAAATCTTAAAGCGTGGTAATTCGTCAAGGTAATATTACCACCATATTAAAATTTCAATTATATTTGCATTGCTAACTTCTTTATTTTGAATTACCGGTGAAACCCTTTTAGCTTGGCAATTAATATTAAACACAAATCCCTATATATCATTTCTTTATATGGACAATCAAGGCATTATCAACCGCATTCGCTATTTACTTGAACATTCTCCGGCATCACTTACTCAAGCCGAAATGGCTCGACGTATAGGGATGGACCCCTCGAATTTTTCCAAACATTTGTCGGGAAAGCTACCAATTTCTCGTTCGCTCATTAATCGCATCGTAGTAGATTTGGGGATTTCAAAAAATTGGTTGGAAACGGGCGAAGGAATGCCATTTGAAAAGCGTAGCAACCCGGAAGTCGTTGAATATGATGATATAAAAATATTCAACCACCCCTATCGTGGCATACCGGTCTACGATATAGATGTAACTGCAGGTTGCCGTCCTTTGGAACGAATGTTGACCGACGACCACGTAAAAGGATATGTAGATTTACCACGTTTAAATCCCGAATCAATTATAGTCAGAGTGACCGGTGATTCAATGGAACCACGCATCATAGACGGAGGATTTATTGCCATTCGTCCGGTAAAATCTTGTTCTACAATATTTTGGGGTCAAATTTATCTTGTTGTGCTTCCGGACTACCGCATGGTGAAAGTGTTGCGCCGACATCCCAACGACCCTTCTATGGTAATTTTACACAGCGAGAACCCTTTATATGATGATATGGACGTCGCACGCGAAGATATTGAAGCTTTATTCTTAGTTGAAACTGTACTTAACATCAAGAACCTTTGCTAATCAACAAGAAATCACTAACTTTGTAACGATAGAACAATCGGTTTTACAAGAGATTAAATACAATGAAAATAAAAATTTTACTAATCCTCGTCGTAATTGCTAACTGCATGAAATTAAGTGCAGTTGAAATAACAACTACCGTTGGCGGAACTATAAATCAACATATCGGCGACGACACAGATATCTCAATATTGAAAGTCAATGGCCCCATAAATGCAGCTGATTTTGAATACATCACATCAACCTTAACCTCATTGTCAACTCTCGATTTGAGCAATACAACAATTGAAGCTCTGAGTGGCGTAAGAACTGCAAGTGGGAATAGCGAATTTAAAGCTAACGAATTGCCTAAATATGCCCTTTTCGGAGCGCACATATCTGAAGTCAAACTCCCCGAAAGTATTATTAAAATTGGAGAAGCTGCCTTGGGCTGTTCGGCAATCAGCTCTATAAATATTCCGACAAGCGTAACAGCTATTGAAGATTATGCATTTGTAGGATGCAATAACCTTTCCGAAATAAATATCCCGTCAACAGTTTTAGAAATCGGCATAGGAACATTCAAAGATTGTATTGCGCTCGAAAAAGCCACGATAGCGTCACCAATTGCAACAATTACAGACTCCATGTTTGAAGGTTGTACAAATCTATCACAAATCAACCTACAAGCGCTCTACAATAGCATAGGCAATTACAGTTTTGCCAACTGCACATCATTGAGCGAATTCCATTTCTCTAACTCTATCACTGCGCTTGGGGACAACTCATTCTACAACAGTGGGTTAATCACTATATCCCTTGAAAATTGCAATCAACTTACCTCTATTGGAGATTTTGCTTTTGCTCAATGTAAGAAACTTGAAACTATCTCATTTGGGAACCAATCAATGACTCTTGGTAAAGGATTGTTTTTTAATGACACCGCGCTGCTACAAGTGCAGCTCCCAAGTTCAACAACCGAGATTCCTGCATTTACATTTAAAGGTACAACGTCTATCGACTCCGAAACAGCGCTCCCTATAGGCACAAAAGAAATTGGCGATTACGCACTCTATGGCTGGGAACAGGCTGAAAGCCTTCTACTTCCGGAAGGTGTTGAATATATAGGTAGCGGTGCGATGGAAGGGTGGACTTCTCTACAAAAACTTGGAGCAGAAAACCTTTCCACTGTTCCATCATTAGGTAATGACGTGTGGGCCGGGCTGAGTCAAGGCGATATATATCTTTACGTAAACGATGTAGCAGCCGACGAATTTAAAGCCGCCAAACAATGGAACGAATTCACAATCGTTGTAGGCACAAGTGCTATTGATGAAATTATCAACAACGCAAATGAAGAATCCGGTAATGCTAATGTAGAATTCATTATCGGCGACGGCTATCTGAAAGCCATATCAAAAGGAGCCGACATTGCAAATATTAGAATATTTGATTTAAACGGGCGTAATCGTTATATTGCCGAGGTCAACACTACATCTTTGACTGTCAACACTACGCAATGGCAACGATCTGTAATCATCGTTGACGTGCAATTGACCGACAACTCTCACGCCACTGTCAAACTTTCTATCTGATAAATTTAATATCTACTGCAACAACCACCATAATGGGCAAAAATAAATTAAAAAAATTCAGGGATATGGAAACAATTGATTTTGTTTTCCAATATCCTTTCTCGGTACTCAACAGCAACGGATTTCCATTGCGCGGCAAATGGCATAGCGAATTTTTCGGTAACAACAATCCGATAGTTCTTGAACTTGGATGCGGCAAAGGGGAATACACCGTTGGATTAGCGCGTCGTTATAAGGACAAAAACTTCATTGGCGTAGACATTAAGGGTTCGCGCATGTGGACGGGGGCAACGCAAGCTCGCGCTGAAGGGCTTGATAATGTGGCTTTTTTGCGCACTAATATTGAATTAATCGACCGATTTTTCACCCCCGGAGAGGTGTCGGAAATTTGGATTACCTTCCCCGACCCGCAAATGAAAAAGGCGCGTAAACGCCTGACATCTACCCGATTTCTCGAGTTATATCGCAAAATCACTGCCGATAATGCCCTTATCCATCTTAAGAGCGACTCTCCATTCCTCTACACCTATACTTATCATTTGGTTAAGGAAAATAATTTACCCGTCGATATTGATACCGACGACCTCTATCACAGCGGATTGGTCGACGATATTTTAAACATTCGCACATTCTACGAACAGCAATGGCTCGCCCGCGGACTAACGATAAAATATATCAAATTTGAATTGCCCCATGAAGGGGAACTCATAGAGCCCGATATAGAGATTCCATTCGATACCTATCGTAGTTTTTCGCGCGGTACACTTGAGTCAATGAATCTCTCAAAATCAACACCCAACGTCGACATTGACGCCGAGTAAAACACTTTATATTAAAATATTTCATCAATAGCATCAATATAATAATGACTCAATTACGATTATATCCCAATCTCATCCTCGAAGCCCTTAGCAACGTTCGTTATCCGGGAAACGGAAAAAATATCGTTGAATTGGGAATGGTGGAAGATGACATCCGTATCGAAGGAAACAAAGTCAGTTTCTCTTTGATATTTGAGCGACCAACCGACCCATTTATCAAGTCAATAGTCAAAGCCTCAGAAGCAGCCATAGCTAATTTCATATCTCCGGAAGTCGAAATCAAAGGAAATATTGCAGTCAAAACACGCATTGCAGCCCCACAAGAGGCAGTCAAACCTCTTGCTCATGTAAAAAACATCATAGGAGTGTCTTCCGGCAAAGGTGGTGTTGGCAAATCAACCGTAGCAAGCAACTTAGCAGTTGCCTTAGCACGAGAAGGTTATCGCGTCGGCTTGCTTGATGCCGATATTTTCGGTCCCTCTATGCCCAAAATGTTTGGCGTTGAAGATGAGCAACTCTACATGCACAAGGTCGACGACCGTGAGCTTATTATCCCTCTTGAACGCTATGGCGTCAAGCTTCTTTCAATAGGGTTTTTAGTCGATAAAAATTCACCTGTACTATGGCGCGGCTCAATGGCATCAAATGCTCTCAAACAGCTCATTACTGATGCCGATTGGGGCGAATTAGACTATTTTCTCATCGATATGCCCCCGGGGACATCAGATATTCACCTTACTCTGGTTCAAACATTGGCAATGACCGGAGTGGTAATAGTTTCTACTCCTCAGCAAGTAGCTCTTGCCGATGCTCGTAAGGGTATCGCTATGTTTATGTCCGACAAAATAAACGTGCCGGTGTTGGGCTTGATTGAAAATATGGCATGGTTCACCCCTGAGCTACACCCCGAAGAAAAATATTACATTTTCGGACGCGATGGAGGCAAAGAGCTTGCCAAAGAGTTGAATATAGAATTGTTAGGACAAATTCCCATCGTCGGTAGCATCTGCGACCATGGTGATGACGGACAACCTATCGCATTGGGGGAAACTGTTGCATCTCAAGCGTTTATACACGTTGCCCATGAAGTTATCGACGCCGTAGACCGACGCAATGAACTACTTCCTCCCACCGAAAAGGTCAATGTAAAAAGAAAATAATCTAAACGACTGCACAATTTTTCATAGCATTAAAACAGCATACCTTATGGCAAGAATATTGATTATCAATGGTCCTAATTTAAATTTGCTCGGAGTAAGAGAGCCTGAAATCTATGGCAGACTATCAATGGAGGGCTATATCGAAGCTATCAAAGCCGACTATCCTAATGTCGAAATCGATTACTACCAGAGCAACCATGAAGGAGATATTATAGACCGCTTGCACAACGATGGTTTTGACGAGGAGCTAAATGGTATAATACTCAATGCCGGAGCTTATACCCACACATCGCTTGCCATTGCCGATGCAATAAAAGCCATCAAAACACCTGTAATTGAGGTGCATATCTCCAATGTACATGCGCGTGAAGCAATACGCCATACTTCGCTGATTTCGCCTGTGTGCCGCGGTGTAATTGCAGGCTTTGGACTCGACAGCTATCGTCTTGCTATTGAAGCGCTATTATATTAAACATAACCCTTAGAAATGCTGACTACCGACAGTAATATAGAAAATTACATATTACACCACATCGATAGCGAGCCTGATAATTTGTATCAGCTGTATCGCCGTGTCAACACCGAACTACTCTACGGTAGAATGTGTTCCGGTCATCTGCAAGGTCGTTTGTTGAAGATGCTCACACGCATGATATCCCCCAAGCAAGTGCTCGAATTAGGCACCTATGCCGGATATTCTGCTCTATGCATCGCCGAAGGGCTCGCCGACGATAGTTGTCACGTCGACACTATCGAATTGGAAGATGAATTGGAAGAATTTATATGCCGAGCATTTGACGAGTCGCCGGTAGGCTCTCGAATCAAGCTCCACATCGGGGACGCCATGTTGATATTGCCGAAATTACTCGAAGCTACAAGCTACGACATGGTGTACATCGATGCTAACAAACGCCACTACGTAGAATATTACAATCTACTGATTGACAATCTCCGTAGCGGCGCCTTCATTCTTGCCGACAACACCCTTTGGGATGGCAAAGTGGCAGATAACGAATGCCATAAAGACGCTCAGACTCAAGGCATTATTACATTCAACGACCTCATAGCCAACGATGAACGCGTAGAAAAGGTCATTCTACCTCTTCGCGACGGATTGACGCTGATTTATAAGAAATAAACAATTTGCACCATATTGCAACGACATAATTCGGTCACGCAACGCAATTTAATGAACTACTAATTAGTTATGAAGAATCTGATGTTTGACCTCGGTGGGGTCATTATGGAAATAGAACGCCGTCGTGCCGTTGATGCGCTTAAAGCAATCGGACTAAGCAATGCCAACGAAATGCTCGGCGAATATGGTCAGCATGGTATATTCCTTGAATTGGAATTAGGGAATGTAACACCTCAAGAATGGCGCAATGAGTTACGTCGTCACATAAATTGCGATGTCACCGATGCTGAAATCGACAATGCGTTTATGCAATTTTTAATCGGCATACCCATTGAGCGCCTTAATGAACTCGAAGAGTTGCACAAGGAGTATCGTTTGTACCTTCTATCCAACACCAACAAGGTGATGTGGGAGGGAAAGATTCTCGAAGAATTAAAAAAAGCTGAGCACGATATGAACTTCTATTTCGATGGTGTAATACCCTCATTTGAAGAGCATTGCTACAAACCTGATGCTGCGATATTCCTTCGTGCTGCAGAAAAATTCGGCATTAAACCGGAAGAAACAATCTTTTTTGACGACTCACTCGCCAATGTTGAAGCCGCCCAAGCTCTCGGTTTTGGTGGAGTTCACGTTGTCGACAATCGCCCATTTAAAGAGTTTTTGAAATAAATATGAGCCAAATTACCGGAGCAACAATCGGAATGTTTGATGGTCTGCACAAGGGGCACCAATACCTCATCTCGCAGCTCAAAAAGCTGTCGGAAAAGGCTTTGGTGATTACTTTTGTCAACCACCCGCTTTGGGTCGTGACAGGACATCGACAACCTCAATTATTATCAACTCCGGAGGAAAAAATCGAAGCTTTGACTACGTTGGGCGTCACCCCCATACTTTTAGAATTTGATTCAACTCTGCGCAATATGACCGGCGAGGAATTTATTAATATGCTGGCACATGAATATGGCGTCAATCACCTACTTTTCGGCTTCAACAACAGCATTGGAAGTGATAGGTGTAGAGTGGATGCCGACCAACGATTACAAGCCTCTACCAGGGTTAAAATCACTCGCGCGGGGGAATTCCCCGGGGATATTGTTATCAACTCTTCGACAATCAGAAATCTAATCACATCCGGGGATATTGACCAAGCAACAAATCTCTTGGGGCGTAGGTATGACATCTGTGGCTCCGTTGTTCACGGCAAAGCGATTGGACGCGAAATCGGCTTTCCCACAGCGAACATCGTCGTAAACAATAGCGACAAAATCATTCCGACACATGGAGTATATGCCGCAGATGCAATCACTCCCGAAGGAAATAAATTCCGTGCTGTTGTCAACATCGGACATCGACCAACGATTGAAAACACAATGACGCCGGTTACTATAGAAGCCCATCTCGATGATTTCACAGGCGACCTCTACAATCAATCTTTAACATTGCAATTTATAAAACGTCTTCGTGGGGAAAAGAAATTTACCTCTATCGACGAACTGAAATCGGCAATCGCCAACGACCTCGCTTCAGCCCGAGCTTTATAAAATCGAGTTACACAGACACTAAAATATACATATTGCTATAAATAGAAGAGGATGCCTCGGGAATGAGACATCCTCTTTTAGTTATGTTATAGCGTGATTATTTAGTCACTCGTTCGAGCCATTTCACCATACCGAGCATCACGAGCATCGAAATGAAACAGAAACCGGCGAATACAGCCCAGCACATCCATTGATGAGGGAAGCTGTTAATCATTGTCACACCGATAGCGATAAATAGGTTACCGATAGCTGTAGCTGTCAACCACAAGCCTTGGCAGATACCCTGAAGATGCTTGGGAGCCACTTTCGACACGAAAGAAAGTCCGAGCGGAGAAATGAACAATTCGGCTACTGTCAAGAAGAAATAGGTCAATATCAACACGTAGGGGCTTGATATCATAGCCTCCTTCATTGTTACAGCAAATCCGCGGAATTCTTCTCCTGAAGGATAGTCATGAGCAACAGCAACTGCGGCAAGGAATACATATGCCAACGCTGCCACAAACATACCCAATGCAATCTTTCGCGGAGTAGAGATTTGCTTATTACGTTTTGCCAATGCTGCAAAAATAAACATAATAATCGGAGTCAATACAATCACGAAGAAAGGATTGATACATTGCCAAATTTCAGGAGCAATGAAATCGGTGCGCACGAAGTCGCGAGCAAATACCGACAATGATTGTCCGTTTTGGTGGAATGAGAACCAGAAGAAAACTGCAACACCCAACACTGCAAAAAGCGCATATAGACGCTGACGAATTTCTTTAGCATTAGCTTGGCGTTCTGCTTCCGACACCTCAACCACAGTTTTCTCTTTTTTCGCGGGATTAGGCAATGATTTTTTAACAAATATGAAAATTGCCAATGACACAAGCATAGCCACTACTGAAGCTATGAATGAGAAGTGAACACCTGTGTTGAATGTTTCGAGATATTGAGTGCAGAAAGCTGAATCTACTACACCTGTGTGACCTACCTTTTCAGCCAATTCAGTGAGGTTGGCCATATCTTGCTCTGTCATGCCATTGCCACTGTTGAACATGTGGCACAAGCGAGGGAGATCGGAGTTATAAGCCAAGTTGTGAACTTTCAGCCAGAATTCACGCAATAGTGGAGCCACAAACGGAGCGATAACTCCACCAATGTTGATGAATACGTAGAAAATTTGGAAACCGCTATCGCGTTTTGACTTAGCTTTAGCCAATGCTTCGGGACCTTTCTTTGCTGCTTCTGCTTCAAAGTTGTCGTACATCTGACCTACGATTGCCTGCAAGTTACCCTTGAACAAGCCATTACCAAAAGCAATGATAAGGAGGGCAACGCAAGTGAATACAAGCACCCAAGAAACCGAGCCATTGTTGGCGTCGGCAAATACGGGAACCGACATCAATGCGTAGCCTGATGCCATCACCAACAAACCGGCAATAATAGTGGCTTTGTATTTTTGAGTCTTGTCGGCAATCATACCACCGGGCAAACTCAATACATAAATTAAGAAATAGAACACTGCGTAAATCCAGCCGGCAGCATCATCGCTGATACCGAATTTTGAGCACAAAAAGAGCAACAATACGGCATTCATAATATAATAGCCGAAACGCTCTCCCATATTAGCAAGGGCAGCTGATATAAGCCCTTTGGGGTGCTCTTTCTTCGCTTTTACAATGTAGAAAACCAAAAACGGTATAACTACAATTAATACGGCACACAAAATGGCCATAGACCTATTTGTTTGCCAAAAATTAGCTAAAAAATCCATATAAAATATAGTTACGTGAGTTTAAAAATTTTCATGGTTTTGACAAAAAGTCAGTCACTGCCAACGAAGTTAAGGAAAAAAATCAACATTATGAGTATATTTCACATAATTTTTGAATTATAGAGCCAAATGAAAACTCCAATAAGAAGTGCAAAAAGTATTTTGGTATAAAAATACTATGAAA
>CAYWXG010000028.1:0-32231 GCA_964462445.1 uncultured Barnesiella sp.
CAAAGTTAATCATTATCAGCAACTTATAAAGGTTTTACCAACTAAAATGACCATTAGACCTAAATTGAGAATTGTAAAATGTCATGAAAAAATACTTCTTAAAAGTTATTAATGAAGAGCCGCTATCAAATGTGGAACTAAGTGAATTGAAAGGTGGGGCATCATGTACGTGCAACGGTAGCTCTATTTTTACTTGTTCATGCAACACAACTATGTCAGATTGCACATGTAACAATGGAACTTTCCCAATTTGCGATGGTGGTTGTAGTTTATATCGTTATCGTAATTTGTTTAAGGGTTGTAAATATGAAATATGTAGCCCTTATAAAGATATTGAAAATTTGAAGACTGCTTTATTGTCGAAAGAAATACATACACATTGAAAATGCATCGCCATATTTTGCTTCTTGTTATTGTTTTTTTACAGGTGTTACCCATAAATGCTTATAATTTAAGGGTAATTGCCGTTAAAGATGAATCTGAAGAAAAAGTTGAAGGTTTGCTATTTGAAGCTTTTCACACAAATTATGAGAAAATAGGTGATGCTATTAGTCTGAGCGATAGTACATATTTATTTCAGAACCTTCCCAATGACACTGTTTTGGTTTCTGCGACATTATCGACTATTGTAATTGATAAACTTATTCCGCACCCCCAAGATAGTTTGGTTATACTTATTCCGGAATTTCAAATCTCAAAATCATTAAGTGAAGTGCTTGTCATGTCGGAAAGACAATTTATTGATGGCGATAAAACCACATTCTTCCCGAATTTGAACGAAAAGAAAATTTCGGCAGGAGCAATCGCCTTGTTACAAAATATGGCAATACCATCAATAGATGTTTCGCCTGTAGACTACTCTATAAAAACAATTGATGGTGAAGGATTTGCTACATTTATTGATTTTTTGCCGGCATCATTAAACGACATGAAAAATTTGCGAACAGTGGATGTCTCAAAAATTGAAATATATGAATACCCCAAAGATCCTCGATTTAATGGTGCACGTCATGCAATCAATATTGTGTTAAAAAAATACGAATACGGAGGTTATACTCTTTTGAGTGGGAATCAAGGTCTTGTTGACAACAGGGGGATTTACAATCTTGCAACAAAGTTTACTTATAAAAAAATGACGTATGACGTGGCGGTGGATTTGGGATACAATCGTAATAAACACACCGGGATGCATTCAGTTGCTAAATATACTTTCCCGGAAGGAGATGTTCACCGCTCGGAATTTACTGACGAAGGATTTGCGCAAAATCGGTCGTTATCCACCATATTTAGGGCTGTCTATCAAACGGAAAAGTCTGTTATATCCAATACCATCGGCTTTAATCGTGAGAGCCAACCGGATTGTTATCGTGTAGACATAACGGATTTTTCGTCAGATTTATATCTATCGGGATTGAGTAACACAAATACTGAGAGTCGTAATTTTAGCCCATTTTGGAATGGTTCATGTCAATTTTTTCTGCCCAACGGTTATTCATTAGTAATTTCCCCTTCAGCTTCTTTGGGTAAATTTTTTCAAAAATATTGTTATCAAAGTAATAATGTTTTGATAGAAAATAATGTAGACGAAAAAGCGTGGGATGTCTCCACAGATTTAACTTTGCAAAAGAATATAAATAAACAATCTATCTCTTTAGCCATTTTTGGCGTAGGTCAACACAATGATTTGAAATATACTGGGACAACACCCTCAAATGTTGTAACCAAATATTATGCGTGTGGAGGTCGTCTTTCGGCGAATTTGAGGCTCAATAAATGGTGGGCTCAAGGTAATGTGGGCTTGTATTATAACCATACTAGTATTAATTCAATTAGTAAAGACGAAATCGCTCCCAAATATTTTATTGCTGCCGGTTACAATTTTAACAATAAAAATAATATTTCAATTTCGTCCGAAATGTCATATTGGTCTATACCACTTAGCCAACAAGGGGATAATGTTCAACATCTTAATCAGATAGATGCCATTGAAGGTAATCCGGACTTGAAAACTTATTTGTATAATTCTGTAAAACTTCGTTACCAATGGTTGCCCCAAAACCATTTGTTATTTTCGTTTTATGGCGGATTTTATCGATTCTCTAATCCTGTATCGGTTGTTTATGACGCTATTACTGCGACGCAAACGCCAATAATGGTAAGACGATATGTAAACAGCGGATTCTTTAACAATTGGAATTACGGAGGGGCAGCCACGCTCAAGCTATTAAATAATTCATTGGTGTTTCAATTAAAATTGGCTGGCGAGAGCGTTAGTTCTCATTGTGCAGAGCATGTATATCGAGACAATATTTTAAAATTTGGTTTTTCGGTATTATATTCGACGAGTGGTTTTTGGACTCAATTATTATATAATAGTGAAGACAAATACATCTCCTCCATATCTCAAAGTAAAACACCTCCATTCTATCAAATTGGATTTGGTTGGGGCAATGGGAATATTAACCTTTCCGCCAAAGTAATTAATCTGTTCAATTCCTCTTGGGTTGGCGATGAAACTTCAATATTCGCAAATAATTATAATTATATGTCCACGACATATACAAGTCATTATCACAGAGCTTTTGAAATATCGGTTACATATTCATTCTCTTATGGGAAAAAAGTAAACTATTCAGCATCTATGAATAGGAATTCTGTTAACTCAGCAATATTGTACTAAGTAGCATATGTCGTTTACATTTATTCATCAGAAAGATGCAATGCAGTGTGGGGCGGCCTGCTTGGCTATGATTTGTTCCCATAGGGGAGTTAAATTTCCATTAGATTATATTGATTCAATATGTATTCCGTCCAAAGAAGGAGTTTCAATGTTGGCAATATCAGAAGCTGCGAAAGCATTAGGTTTAAATAATACTACGATTAAACTCGCTACACAAAACTTATCTAAAACACCATTACCGGCAATATTACATTGGGATCAATCTCATTTTGTCGTTCTGTATAAAATAACGAGAAACGGGAACAGATTTCATGTTGCAGATCCTGGGAAGGGCAAAATTGCTTATTCTTTAAAAGATTTTAATTCTCATTGGGTAGTAGCTGATAAGTTTGGGATAGAAAATAAAGGAATCGCAATGTTCTTTAACTCCGATGTTAATTTTAAAAACGAACATTCTATGCAAGACAATCGACGAATTTCTGTAAAATTCCTATATAAATATCTAAAGCGATATCTCAAACATCTAGCAATTGTTGTTTGTGGATTGATTTTGGGATGCTTGTTGCAACTGATAATGCCCTTTTTAACACAATTGATTGTTGATAAGGGGATAAAAAATAGCGATATGTCTTTGATATGGCTAATTATGTTGGGGGAATTAGCTATCGTTAGTGGAAGAACGGCAATCGATTTTATCAGGCGGTGGTTATTGTTGCATATCTCAATGCGCATAAACATATCTCTTGTAAGTGACTTTTTTATAAAGTTACTCAAATTGCCGATGTCATTTTTTGATATGAAACTAACCGGGGATTTATTACAACGAATGGGCGACCACTCACGCGTTCAAATGTTTTTAACTAACCAAGTTTTAAATGTTCTGTTTTCTTTACTTAGTTTTGTAGTCCTTGGCGTCGTTTTATGTGTGTATAATACGATATTATTTAGTATATTCTTTTTGGGAAGTATTATATATGTATTATGGATTTCCGCCTTTCTTTATAGGCGAAGGATTTTAGATTATGAATTATTTGAGCTACAAAGTATCAATCAGGGTAAAACATATCAGTTCATAACTTCAATGCAAGAAATCAAACTTCAAGGGTGTGAACTGCGCCGACGTTGGGAATGGGAAGATATACAAGCTGATTTATTTAAAATTCAACTGAAAACTCTTAAACTACAACAAATGCAAGAGGCTGGAAGTATATTTATTAATGAACTTAAAAATATATTTATCCTAATAATTGCAGCTACTCTGGTTATTGATGGACAAATAACGTTAGGGACAATGCTTGCTATTCAATATATAGTTGGGCAATTAAATTCTCCCATAGAACAATTGATGGGGTTTATCTATTCCTTACAAGATGTCAAAATCTCACTTGAACGAATAAATGAGATACAAGAAAGGGGGAATGAGGACTCTAAAGAAAATCAGATATCTGATTTCAAGTCGAGTAAAGTTATTAAACTTAATATGGTAAATTTTAAGTATGATCCTCATGCTTTAAAAAAGACATTGGATAATATTTCATTCGATGTCCCGGAGGGGAAAGTTACGGCAATTGTCGGTGCGTCCGGAAGTGGAAAGACGACGCTGATTAAACTGATGCTCGGATACTATCCGGCATTGTCAGGCGCAATAACGATATCTGGACATGACATAAATGAGTACAATCTTAAATGGTGGCGTCGGCAGTGTGGTGTCGTAATGCAAGATGGCGTAATATTTTCCGAGTCAATAGCTCGAAATATAGCAGTTAGCGATGAGGAAATTGACCCCGAACAGTTGAAATATGCTGCACGTCTTGCCAATATTCACGATTATATCATGTCGTTGCCATTAAAGTACAACACCATAATAGGGTGTGACGGTATCGGCTTGAGCCAAGGGCAGAAACAGCGAATACTTATAGCTCGTGCGGTTTATAAAAATCCGGATTTCATCTTCTTTGATGAAGCTACAAATGCCCTTGATGCAAAAAACGAGCATGCCATAGTCGAAAGTCTTAACGAATTTTATCGTGGACGTACGGTGGTAGTTGTTGCTCATCGATTATCGACAGTGCGAAGTGCCGACCAAATAATAGTACTCGACGAGGGTAGAGTGGTAGAAATCGGCAACCATACTTCGCTCATAAAAACCAAAGGTTCATATTACCACTTAGTAAAAAATCAACTTGAACTAGGGAATTGATATGGAGAAAAAAAGTCTAAGCGATGATTGCGAGATGCGCTCTGAAAAAGTACGCAAGATAATGGGCGAAATCCCTCCTGCTTTGGTACGTTGGGGGATGGTCATCATAATACTTATTTTTATAATTCTTCTTGTTGCGATATGCATATTACCATCTCCTTATACGGAAGGAGAATCTATCATCCAATATTTTATCAAATAATAGTGTTTTTGCCGATTATAGACTTGGGGATATGTTTCCTTATGGCTTTTCTTGTAACAGAATAGTGTGTATTGTGTCCTATGATATCCATTTAGGTGGGTTGCTGAATATTTTTTTAGCAGTGTCAGATGATATTAAAGAAAATATTCTGAGACATTAATATTTAGTATGTGATTTTTTGATTATATTTGTGTTGTATTCGGCAATTATGCTGGAAATATTGGGCAAAGATGTTAGGCTGAATGAAGAAAGTCATGCTGGTAATCGGTGTTATCTTGTTGTGTTTGGTGTCGGTTTCCGATGTCGATGCTAAGCAACGCTCTTCAAAAAGCATTAGAAAGCAACAACAACTCACTGAGCAGAAAATAAAGAAGACCGACCGACAAATTAAAGAGAACGAACGTCAACTCAAAACAAAGCTCAACGACCTCAATAGATTGCAGGCTGAATCACAATCGCTTACTGCGACAATCGCTCGCTTGCAACTTTCGATTGATTCAATTGAAACCGCAACAAAGGTCACTCGCGATTCTATTGCAGTGCTCGACTCAAATTTGACTAATTTGAAAATTGTTTTTGCCGGCGTGTTGCGTAATTCGCGGAGGTCGAGAACATCCATGACCAATCTCGCATTCATTTTCTCCTCAAATTCTTTTACTCAAGCTTTTCGACGAGCAAATGCGCTGAAGCAGTTCTCTAAATGGCGTGAGCGTAAGGTTGACCAGATTAATGAGGTGAAAGCCCAACTCAATGAGCGCGAACGATATTTGGATACTTTAATGGTGCAAAATCGCACGCTCGTTCAGCGATTGGCAATGCAGCAAAATCAATTAGCTCAGCGCAAATCTGAAACCGATAAGATTGTTTCCTCACTAAAAGGAAAAAATAAGGACCTTAAAAAGCTATTACGCAAGCAACAGAAGCAAGCTGCCGACCTTGACCGAGAATTGGAACGTATTATTCAAGAGGAGCAGCGTCGCGCCGAAGAAGAACGACGTAAAGCAGAGCAACGTCGTGCTGAGGAGGAACGACGTAAAGCCGAAGAAGCCAAGAAAAAAGCGCAGTCCGACGATAAAGCAAAGAAAGGCTCTCCTGCCCCTGAAAAGGTAGTGCCAAAACCCGATAAAAAAGCATCCGACACTCCAAAACTATCTTCCGATTTTGCTGCCAACAAAGGGCGACTAAGCTATCCCGTTAATCCTCATAAGATTGTTAAACGTTTTGGTCGTCAGCAGCACCCACTCCACAAAAATGTTATGACCGACAATGCCGGTATCGACATGGAAACTATGAGCGGAGCGCAGGTGGCATGTGTTTTTGATGGCGAAGTCTCTGCTATAATTTGTCCCGACGGTTATAACAACGTGGTGTTGGTGCGTCATGGCAATTACCTCACCGTCTATGCTAATCTTGGCACTTTATCGGTGCGTCGTGGCGACAAAGTAAAAACCGGACAGACCCTCGGCACTGTTTTTGTCGACACTTCCGATAACAATCGCTCGATTCTTCATTTCGAAATCAGAAATGCCGTTAATGCGAAATCAATAACTAAAGAAAACCCCGAGTCATGGCTACGATAGATAAGAGTGGCAACGTCTCAGGTAAAGTTGTCAAAACAATGTGGCTATTTTCGTGGGTCCAACTTGTGTCTATCGGTTGTGGTGTCATTCGAACCAAGCTTGTGGCACTTTGGTTAGGCACTATCGGAGTTGGTATTTTCGGCTTATTTAATATTGCTCTTGATTCTATCACCACTTTGACTCAGCTTGGCATACGTCAAAGCCCGGTGCGAAATATCGCTGCCGCTAAGGATGAAAATGCGCTATATCGAGTCGTAGCCGCAGTGAAGCGCTGGGCATGGCTACTTGGTATTATTGGCGCTTTTTTGACTTTAGTTTTTTCGCAACAGTTGAGCCAACTGACCTTTGGCTGTGATAAATACACTATCGGATTTATAATTCTGTCGGGCGCTGTAATGATGTCGGCTGTGACCAACGGACAGCTTGCGATAATGCAGGGTATGGATAAACTCAACCGGTTGGCTAAAGCTACCGTATGGGGTACAATAGGTGGTTTAGCTGTGTCTGTGCCATTGTATTACTATCTTGGCGAAGAGGGTATAGTATGGTCGATTTTGGCTTATTTTGCCTGTCAGGCTTTGGCGGTTTATTTTTTGCGCGTCAAAGGAATTGAACAGAGGAAGGAGGCTCCGAAAGTTTCTAATGCCACTCTTTTGGCTGAAGGGAAAGAGTTTGTGACATTGGGTATATACATGACGTTGTCGGTTTTTATTGCGATGGCTGTTAATTATGTTTTTATGGCCTATCTCAATCATGAAGCCGGCATTGACTTTGTCGGGAAATATCAAGCCGGGTACACAATCGTAAATAAATATTTAGGTTTGTTGTTTACTGCAATAGGTCTTGAATTTTTCCCACGTATAAGCAAAGTTCAGTCTTCGGTGAGAAGGGTGTCAACTTTTGTCGGTCATGAGGTTTTTGTTGCGGTATTGGTAATACTGCCCGGAGCGACCTTAATAATGACATTAGATGATGTGATTATTAGGTTGCTTTATAGTAGTGAATTTGATGCCACTGCCGGATATGTCAGTGCAGCATTGATAGGGACTGTCTTTAGGGCTGTTTCGTGGTGTATGGCATATACATTGCTAGCTCGAGGCGATGGACGCATCTATCTGCTGACCGAGAGCTTGAGTGGAGTGGCATTCCTGTTGCTGAGCTATTGGGGGTGTCATTGGGGCGGACTCTACGGCTTAGGATTGGCATATAGCGCTTGGTATGCGATTTATACATTGATTGTCGGTATTGTTTATTTCTCTCGATATAAAATGAGTCTTAATCGTCGGGTAGTGCTGTTGTCGATAGTTGCAATGTTGTTAATGACAGGTTGCGCATGGGCACGTATCGAGGATATTCGGTTTATTCCTGCAGTAGTTGCGATTATCTCCTCTATAATTGCATTTAAGGTGATTAAAAAGATGATTGCCTCACGTCGGGGTAATAGTTAATATACTGAAATATCCATCAAAATAAATATATCTATGACTCAAAAGATTTCTACTCACATACAAGTTAATGGTTTGCAACTCAAAGGCTTTCATGGAGTCCTTGAGCAAGAAAAGCGAGTTGGAAATATCTTTAGTTACGATGTTGATGTTGAAGTCCATTGGCTTGATGCTGCAAATTCTGATGATATCCAATTGACCGTTAGTTATGCCGACATCGTTCTCCTCATTAAGAGTGTTAATAACACCCCGTCTCGACTACTCGAACACTTGGCCCATCGTATTTATCGTGCTTTAATTGACGCATACCCCTCTATTACCGCGGGAACAGTAAAAGTGGCGAAAATCAAACCGCCTATTGCCGGTGCACAACTTGAAAACGCATCGGTAGTGCTTAGTTGGACGGAGTGATTTAAATTTGTCAATATAGATTTATTATTTGCAATTTATAGTTTTAATATACACGTTTTGCCGAACGTGACTAACACGATTATCAGCAGAAAAACCATTGTAAAGACAGCGTTATGTTCTCTTTTCTTGGCGATGTCGCCGGTTGGAGTTGTAGCGGGCAGTGCCGATGTTGCCAACTTCAATCAAGAGTGGGGGAAATGGACCACGTGGGGTGACCAAAAGGATGGAACATATCTTAATCCTATCCTTCCAATTTATTATAGTGATATCAACTATATAAAGGTGGGTGACACATGTTATGCAATGACATCTACATCTATTAACGATATTTCCGATCCCGGATATGTCGATGTTGACTTCTTCAAAAATACGGAATATTAAATCTTTTTATAAGAAGTAAATTCTTCGGGCTACATCTAAAATTTCTTAATAGCCCGAAGTTTTTTTGACATTATGTCGCTATCGCAATTTTATATGAACATAAAATTGCTCACCGATGCGCCAATTCTTATATTTCCTGACTTTGACAATGGGATCGGGCTTCTGCGTTTTGCGACCTGTAATTGCAAAGTGAATACTTTTTTTTAATTACCAAATAAATATAAAGAAAAATAGGACCGATTTTATGCCTTCAATTTAAATGATTCTTTAACCTATGGCAATGTTGGTATTAATTGTAAGAAGAACTTAATTTTACAAGGAATTATAGTTAATTCGCTTAATAATTCGTTACAATATGTTCTTAGCCCGGGGAACGTACTCAATAATCCTCTCGCTTGGTATTTTCGTCGCTATGCTGCTGCCGAAAAAGTGGACAATTAAGGAAATATTGTCTTAATCTTGGAAAAACGGCAAAATTCGCTCAAAAAGCCTTGGAAAAACGGCAAGATTGTACTATATTTGCCTTGGAAAAACGGCAATCCTGTCGGTAAGTCCTAATATTCAATAAAATATATGTAAGTTATGATTAAACGCAAAATTGATGCTTTTATAAAGCAATATTATGCCACCAATCGGAATGCGCTACTTATTACCGGGGCTCGACAAGTTGGTAAAACGTTCTCTATTCGTGAGTTTGGCAAAACTTACAAGAGTTTTATTGAAGTAAACTTTGTTGATATGCCGGAGGCTATACAACTTTTTGAAGGAGCTAAAAATACCAATGATATAATACTTCGATTGTCACTATTAACCGAAGTCCCTTTAATCAAAGGTGAAACATTGATTTTCTTCGATGAGGTACAATTATGTCCTAATATCGTTACTGCCATAAAATTTTTGGTTGAAGAAGGCTCTTATCGATATATCCTTAGTGGCTCTCTATTAGGTGTTGAATTGAACGACTTGCGCTCTCAGCCGGTTGGCTATATTGGAGTGAAAGATATGTATCCAATTGATTTCGAGGAATTTATTACGAGCGTTGGCGTTGGCGAGATGGTTATTGATTCTTTACGTGACGCTTGGAGTAATCATCGTGCAGTAGATGATTTTGTTCATAATAAAATTATGGAATTGTTTCGGTTGTATCTTGTTGTGGGTGGTATGCCGGCTGCCGTAGTTAAATATCTGAAAAGCAATAATCTACAAGAAGTAATGATGGTACAGAACGATATATTGCGTCTTTATAAAAAGGATATTGCACAATATAATCGTGAAAACAAACTTAAAATAGAAGAAATCTTCAACCTCATCCCTCCGGAATTAAATGCAAAGAACAAGCGTTTTATTTTAAAACGTTTAAATGAACATGCAAAATACAATAGGGTTGAAAGTAGTTTTTTATGGCTTACAAATGCCGGGGTGGCTCTGCCTGTTTATAATATTGAAGTTCCCAAAACTCCCCTTTTGCTTGCTCGCTCGCGTAACCTATTCAAACTCTTTCAGAGTGATATTGGACTTCTTGCGGCTCAATATGCTGAAGGAATTCAACTTCGTATAATCAATGGGGATAATGATATAAACTTTGGATCTATTTTTGAAAATGCGGTGGCTCAAGAACTCGTTGCGCATAGCATAACTCCATATTACTACAATAATAAAAAAAGAGGTGAAATTGATTTTGTAATTGAACTTAATGGAAAAGTATTGCCTATTGAGGTGAAATCCGGTAAAGAATATGAGTGCCATAGAGCTCTTTCCAATGTAATGAGTTGTTCGGATTTTGATCTACCTCAGGCAATCGTTCTTAATAACGATAACTTGAGAGTTGATGGGAAAATATTATATGCTCCTATCTATATGGTTATGTTTATTCAAAAGAATAATGCCGCTCCTGTCAACTACAAAATAGACCTTTCCGGTTTGGAATAACAATCAAAATTTAGATATAAAATATTTATTGGATATTGTTTTTGATGTAAAATTGATTGCGGTGAAAAATTTTTTGAGTTGAAGGAAAAATCGGGATATTGTCCATGCTTTATTGAAGAATATCCATTTTATGCCACGTTTTAAGAGCCTATCTTTGTGAAAATTATATGGTGAGGTGTATCTATGCCTATATCACTTCGTAAAATAACAATCCTAATATTGCTCGATTTTATCATGAAAAAACTATGCCCTTTGTTATTTGCATTGGTGTTGCCAGCGATGCCCGTTGCTGCTAAATCTTTCGTAGTAAAGTCTCCGGATAAGGCTTACAAATTGACTGTGACTGCCGGGGAAGGCTCTACTACCTATATTGTTGACTATAAGGGAAAAACAGTCATTAAAAATTCCGAAATCGGAATTTTAGCCATCGATGGACGCAAAGTTGGAACCGGGGAAGTTGTTTCAACGGAAAAATCAAGTTATAATGGTATTGTTGAGGTGCCGGTAAGTAAAAATAGTACGTTGAAAGATAATTATAACCAGATGGTTATCAATTACGAGAATGGTAACTACGCATTGGTAGTGCGTGCCTATGATGAGGGTGTAGCCTACCATTGGCAACTCAATTATCCCGATTCAATGGTTGTTGTCAATGAAATTTTTGAAGCAGATTTTGGCGAAGCACCCATAGATGTGCAATTCCCGCAATGTGAGATGCAGACATTGAATGAGCGTGACCAGAAACGTCGGTTACATCCGATTAATCAGGCCTATCGAAATTTTGAACGTGCCTACGTGCATTACCCCAGTATTGATTCTATCCCCGACTACGCTATTAGTGTAACTCCGGCATTGTTTACTCACTCCGATTCAAAAGTTAGAGTTGCTATCACGGAAGCCAACGTATATGATTATCCCGGATTATATCTGCAACCGGCTGAGGGTGAAAAGATTCGCGGGCATTGGGCAGCATATCCCAAAACCGTTCTCGACCAGGACGCTTCGGAGTGGAAACGGTTCTATTCCAATCATTTGGTGATAACGCGCGAGGATTATATTGCACGAATTAATGGAACCAGACTTCTCCCGTGGCGCGTAATTATCGCCTCAGATTGTGATATAGATTTGCTTAACAACCAACTCGTGTATCTACTTGCCGATCCTTGCGAACTCGACGACGTGTCGTGGATTGAACCCGGTGCAAGTGCTTGGGAATGGTGGCACAAGGCAATGCTTGATGGTGTAGATTTTCCTGTAGGGAATAAGCAACTTTCATTGCAATTGTATAAGTATTATGTTGATTGGGCAGCTGCAAAAGGAGTGAAATATATGACGCTTGATGCCGGTTGGTCGGAAAGCTACATTGCCGAACTTTGCGAATACGCTTCGAAGAAAGGTGTGGGTATTATTGTGTGGACTTGGATTAGCTGTCCGCGAGAAGCCCCCTACGATTGGGTGAAAAAGATGAAAGCCTATGGTGTTGCCGGTGCAAAAATCGACTTTTTTGAGCGCAACGACCAGATTGCTATGCGTTGGCAACGCGAAGTTGCTAAACGTCTTGCCGATGAAAAGATGATAGTATTGTTTCATGGTTGCCCGGTCCCCTCAGGATTAGAACGTACATTTCCCAATGTGTTTGGATATGAGGCCAATCGAGGTCAAGAATGTAATTTTTGGGACCGCACAATTTCACCTCGTCATCATTGCACTTTCCCGTATATCCGACTTCTTGTAGGTCCTAATGATTTCACTCCGGGCTCGTTGCGACAAGTTCCCGACGCTGAATTTCATCCGATTGATGTTGACAATACTCCTCCTATGTCGCAAGGGACAGTATCCCATGAGATGGCTCTTTTCATTGTCCTCGACCAATTCATTGCTTCAATTTGTGATTCTCCGACGGAATATGCCAAATATCCTGAATTAGAGCGTTTTGTCACTCAAGTGCCTGTGACTTGGAACGAAACATTACCTCTTGCAGGGGAAGTTGGAGAGCATATTTTAATAGCCAAACGCAAAGGGGAGCAATGGTATGTAGGAGCAATGACTTCGGATGAAGCTCGTAGCTACGAAGTGAAGCTGGATTTCCTGCAACCCAATGTTGTTTATGATGTTGAAATTATTGTCGATAGTGCTGATTCAGAGGAGTTCCCCCGGCACTACGATTTCAATCGCCATTCAGTAAGCAAAGGAGATGTATTGCCGTTGTCGATGGTAAAAGGTGGAGGAGCAGCGGTGCGTCTTACTCCGAGAAAATAGAGAATTATTAATTTTTAAACGCTTGCGATAGCGCGCGTGGGTTGATACGCCGGTAGTTTTTCGGTGTACGCCAACGTGCGCTTTCCGGTACTTCCCATTTCACTTTGTCGAAATCCAACGTAAGAGTGGCATCTATTTCAGTTTTACCGACTTTTGTTGAGATAGACATTCTTTGCATAAAGCGAGAACCATCAATAGTGGTTGGGTCGGAGTAGCTGCATGAATATTGTTTATTGCCGGTGTCGACTGTAAACGATTGCATAGAATTATCGTTGTCGGATAAGCGGAAGGAATAGCTTATCGAGCTATTAATTTTTGATTGTGGGGCGATGGTCCAGCTATTATTTTCACCATCAGCCGCGGTCACTTGATTAAGCAGGTCGGCGGTGAGTGTGCCGCGGTTATTGATAAAAGAGCGTCCTAAGAGCGCGTCTTGTATATCACCGATAGAAAGTGATGCCCCGGCAAAAATTTTGTCAATTGGTTCCGCGAGATAGTATTTGTGGGCTTTATCAGCCACGTAAATGGAATCGGTGTTGACATACATGTTGGCAACCTCTATTCCCAGTACACGCAAAGTGATGTAAATATCATGATTACGACGCATATAAATTCGTCCGCTCAGCGATATTTTTTCCGGAGATTTCAGCGACACTTTTAGCGGCAGATTAAGTTGTGTCCAAGGACAATTTGCAGCAGCTACTTCTTGAAGCCGTTCGCTGAGTGTCAAGGATGAGAAATCGAGCATAGATTGATCAACAATGCTTTTAGATGACCGACAACTCGCTAATCCCATTAATAAAATAAACGCAAAGGTAGTGGTAAAAGCCGATAATATTGTGGAGTGACGTTTCATTCGTGGAAATAGGTCTTGTGTTTTACTTTTCGAGCGAGCAACTCATTTTCAGGGTTAAGTTGAAGCGCTTTCTCCCAAAATTCGAGAGCTTGTTCGGGAAGCTGATTCCAAAAATAAATATCTCCTGCATGAATGTAATAGTCGACAGTAAGATCCTCACTATCTTCTTCGGTAAGATTGAGCGCTCGGTCAATATATTCCTTTGCCTTTTTGTAATTTTGCTGTTTATATAAAATCCAAGCATACGTGTCAAGATAGGTGGGATTTTCCGGCTCTGCAGTTATCGTCTTGAAACTCATTGCCTCGGCCTCAGCCAATAGGGTAGAGTCATTGGTCATCTCGGAGATAAGATAAGCGTAGTTATTGTTGGTAAGGATATCGTTGGGAGAGATTTCCAGGGCTTTGCGATAATAGATGATCGCACTATCAGTCTGCTCATCGTTGGAGAAGAAATCGCCGATATAGGTCAGTCGTTGTGCGCGATTGTCGTAATCGGTGGAGTCAGTCAGTTCATAAGCAATTTTCAGTTCGTCAATAGCTTTTGCTATATCACCATCATTCGGAGAATTGTAGGCAGAGGCGAGAAGTTGGTGAAGAAATGGGTCAGTGTTATGGTATTTTAGTCCGCGATTTAGAATGTCGCGAGCTTTGCTGTAATTATCGGCATTAAGATGGTATACACCACATTTGGCCCAATTAGAAGATTCTTCGGGTTGCAAGTCGACAACAAAATCCATTTGCTCAGCTGCGGCAGCAAATTTATCTTGTGCAGATAGTGCCTCAGCATAAAGGTCGCGAATCATTGTCTCTTGTGGATTCTTTTCTATGACATTGTTGAAGGTAGAGTTGACGTGCTCTATATACGTGCTGTCATTAATGAAATTTCGAGTATAATCGAGCAAAATGTCATGTTTGCTTTGAGTGTCAAGATTAGTCTCTAAAAGAGCTCTATTAATCTCGCGCGAATAGTTGTCATTGTCACCTATTTTCTTATAGAATTCAGCAAGCATTACCGATGCGTTTCCATTATCCGGCTCTATTTCACAAGCTTTATTGTAATAGTAGAGAGCGGAGTCGTTATTTGTGAATATTTCAAATACACGACCTGTCAGCATATAATAGTCGGGATTAAGTGGCGATGATGCGATGGCATTGTGTAGCTCGTTGATGGCTCTAATTGAGTCGTTGAGATAGGAAAAAATTGAGACTTTACGTTGTGTCGTTTCAATACTTTTTCCGGCAGCAATTTCTAACTTTTCGATACGATTCAACGCTTCGGGGATTAGAGTTGAATCCCCGGTTGAAATTATAATGTCAATGTAGGATATTGCTAATTCGTTGCGTGAAGGATTGAGAGAGTCAATAATATGCATTACTTCAATCTGTCGTTGCACATTGCCAAGTTGACCTTCCAAGCGAGCATAGTTATAGGCATTGCTGATGTCGGTAGGGTCGGCTTCAAATTTTTTTCTCATCAATTCCTTTGCCTGATATATCAGCGATTCGTCGCGTTGTGTCCATGTCAGATAAAAATAGGCTATATCTGAGAAATAGGCAGGATTAATTGAATCAATAAGATAGGCTCGTTGATATAACTGATATTGTGCGCCGGTGCTATCTATGGCATATTGTCGTTGAGCTTCTCCGTAGATGTATTCGGCTTTACGTCGTTGGGCATCTTCGTCCCAACGATTATTGTCTCGAGCGAAGACGCACAATCCTATAGTCAATGCCGCTACTACGGCTGTTATTGCAGGAATATGATGCCTCATTATTGAAGTTTTCGAATTGGGGATTATCGATAAAGAGCCGTGGGGTTGTTTTGATTAAATTAATTAGTGCCCGAATGTCCGAACCCTCCGGCTCCACGTTCGGTGCTGTCGAGAGTTTCAACTTCTTCCCATTCAACACGTTGATAGCGAGAGATTACCATTTGGCAGATGCGTTCGCCATCATTGATTACAAATGGCTCTTTCGATAAGTTTATCAAAATGATGCCGACCTCGCCTCGATAGTCGGAGTCAACAGTGCCGGGAGTATTAGCAATAGTAATCCCATGTTTAAGTGCAAGACCTGAGCGTGGGCGAATTTGACATTCGTAGCCCACCGGTAGTTCCAAGTAAATTCCGGTTGGCACGAGCACGCGTTCAAGCGGTTGAAGCACAATCGGGTGCTTAACAAAAGCGCGTATATCCATGCCCGCCGCCCCGGGAGTCGCATAGACCGGGAGTTGGTGGTGAGAGCGATTGATTATCTTTACTTTTAGAGTATCCATATAGGTGTAGTTTTTAGTGTTTTATTTGTTCTCGTTTTATCTAACGCAAAAATAGTTAAAAATATCGTGAGTGTTAGAGTTTTTTACAGAAAATTACCTAATCATTGTGATAGTTAACGCATTTTAATCTACCTTTGTTGTTACAATCTAACAAAGAATGCGTTTAATGGTTGTGAGAGGATTTTGGTTTCTCATTTACAAATCCGTTTAACCTAATTTGAAAAAAATGACAAAACTTCTACGAACAGTCTTTACCTTATTTTTTATCAATTGCATGCTTTTAGCATCAGCTTATTCTATTAAAGGTAAAATAATTGACGTGCAATCAGCTCCCGAAGCTTACGCTACTGTCAGAATATATAACGTTGTCGACACTCTACATGCTGCAGCTCTTGGTGTTACCGATGATGATGGCGCTTTCAATTTGCCACTTAAATCGACCGGGGTGTATAATGTAATGATTTCTTCTGTTGGAAAAAAGACGATTAATCGCACTGCTGAAGTGACAAATGCTGTGGCAGATGTTGACCTTGGCACTATGACAATTGAGGATAATGCTGCAGAATTGGGAGAAGTTAATGTCGTAGCACGAAAGCCGCTTGTAGTGAAAGAAATTGACCGTATTGGTTATGATGTACAGGCCGATGAAGATTCCAAAACATCAACTGTGCAGGACGTGCTGAGAAAGGTGCCAATGGTAACAGTTGAAGCCGATGGTACAATTAAAGTAAAAGGCTCTACCAACTTTAAAATCTACAAAGATGGCCGCCCCAACAATGCATTCACCAATAATGCCAAGGATATTTTTGCGGCAATCCCTGCATCCTTGATTAAGAAAATTGAGGTTATTACCGACCCGGGAGCAAAAGAAGATGCTGAAGGGGTGGGTGCTATTCTTAATATTGTCACGAATCAGGCTACTTCACTCAATGGATTGATGGGGAATGTCTCAATTACTTGGAGCCCGAATAATAATGCTCCGATGCCCAACGTGTGGTTGCAAGGAAATATCAACAAAGTGGCATTGTCGGCTTATGGTGGCTACTTTCATCAAGATGATAAATTAGGTCGTACCTATACCATGTCGGAAAATACCTATGTTGAATCGGGCAATAAAATGAGCAACAATCAAGACCGCCGCGCCATGGCCAATGGCGCATTTTGGGGCGTAGACGGCTCTTATGAACTCGACTCTCTTAATCTTTTTACTCTCGAATTTGGCGGATTCTACTATTATGCAAAGTCTCATGTTGATGCATTCAACTCTATGACCGACCCTGCCGGGAATATACTATATAGTTACGGCACGATGACTAAATCTCCTCGTACTCGGTTCCTCGATTTCCATGGTAATTTCAACTATCAACGTTCAACTCGCCTTAAAGGGGAAACTATAACACTCTCTTATCAAGTATCAACTAATAAAAATGCAACGTTACAGGAAAGTGAGTATGTCGACCTTTACAACTTCCCGGCACCATATTCGGGGATTAACTCTGATGCCAGCCTAAACTTTTTGGAACATACCGGACAAATTGATTGGACACGACCTTTAGGTGCTCACAACAAGATATCAGTCGGCGCAAAGATTATTGCACGTAGCAACAGTTCGGATACTGAAACGGAGTATGTTGGTGTTGGTCAAGAGCACACTGATTTCAAGCACAACACTACAATCGGTGCAGGATACTTCGACTATCGTTACAACATAGGGAAATTTAATGCGCGAGCCGGATTGCGTTACGAATATTCACGTCTTTCTGCGAAATTTAAAGATGGTAGTAGTCCCGATTTCGGTTCTTCGCTCAACGACTGGGTCCCCAACGCTTCAATAATGTACAATTTTAATGACGCATCGACGTTGAAATTTAGTTATGCAACGCGCATAAACCGCCCCGGTATTAACTTCTTAAATCCGGCGGAAACGTATTCTCCGACTTCACTCTCTTATGGTAACCCTGATTTGGAGAGTGTGCATTATTCAACATTCTCTCTCAATTACTCTTTGATAAAGCAGAAATTCAATCTTGACGCTACATTGTCCTACTCTTTTGCCGATAATTCAATCACCTCACTTACTTCTGTTGATGAAAATGATTTTACGACATCAACTTTCGACAATATCGGAAACGACCATAGCTGGGATTTATCATTGTTCGGACAATGGAGTGTTACCCCTATAACCACACTTATGCTTAATGGTAATGTGTACTACCAAAAATTAAAGATTCCCGATGTAAGCAATAGCCGTTGGGGTGCAAGCTGTTATTTCCGTGCGACACAACTACTCCCTTGGAAATTACGTTTGGAAGGGTTCTTGTTCTATGATAGCGGACGCCTGCAAAATGTTTATAGTTATCAAGCCAACACTATTAAGGCAATGTTCCATGGATTTTCATTACAACGCACATTCCTCAAAGGAGAACGCTTGACAGCAAAAGTGCAACTGATGAATCCATTCTCTACTCATGGCGTAGGACAACGCACTATTACCAATCGCGGTGACTATACCGGCTGGTCGTTTAGCGAATATTCCGGCACTCGCGGTGTAATGGTTTCAGTCAGCTATCGTTTTGGCTCGGTAAGTGCTCAGGTTAAAAAGTCGACCGCCGAGATTGTCAACGACGACTTACAGGGTGGCAATGCTACTCCTTCTACAGGGCAAGGTATGATGCCGCAATAATTTCTGATTAGCATGCCCACTCAATAAGGATTCATGTCCCTTATTGGATTTTCCTTAAATCAATATCATGAAATGAACAATTATTATCATCGCAAGCCGGAATGGCTAAGAATAAAATTGCCTCGTGGCGAAAAATTAGCGCGTGTGGGTGGTAACCTATGTAATCGCGGGCTACATTCAATCTGTGAGTCCGGGTTATGTCCCAATCGTGGCGAATGTTGGAGTAACGGCACAGCTACCTTTATGATAGGGGGTAATATTTGTACTCGTAACTGCCGATTTTGTAATGTTACGACCGGGCGCCCCAAGCCGATAGACCCCAACGAAATTCAAGGAGTAGTTGACGCGGTTTGCGACCTCAAGCTACGTCATGTTGTGTTGACTTCGGTCGACCGTGATGACCTTGTCGATTATGGCGCAGGTCATTGGGCTGCAGTGCTACATCGCTTGAAGGTAGAATGTCCCGAAGTTACGATTGAGGCCCTTGTCCCCGATTTTAATTGGCGATTGGATTTGCTTGATTTAGTGATAAATGAGCACCCCGATGTTATCTCACATAATATGGAGACAGTACGTCGCCTTACGCCCCATGTGCGTTGTCATGCCACCTACGATGGGTCGTTAAAAGTAATTGAGCATATAGCTTCATCAGGAATCCAAGCAAAAAGTGGTATAATGCTTGGATTGGGTGAGACTCCCGAAGAAATAATTGCCACTATGGACGATTTGCGTGGAGTGGGGTGCAACATTATGACCATTGGACAATATTTACAACCTACGGAAAATCATTATCAAGTAGTGGAATATATCCACCCGGATAAGTTTGAGGAGTATCGATTGATAGCATTGGAAAAAGGATTTACCCATGTTGAGAGTGCTCCGCTGGTACGTTCTTCTTATCATGCTGAGCGGCATGTTATAGCTCAGGTTTCTAAGGAATAATTACATATGGCTCAACTTATTGATTTGCGTGATGCTCCCTATAGGGAAGTGCTTGAATTGCAGCGCGATATATTCAACCAACGTGTTGAATTGCGACGCAACGGGCAGGACACGGGCGACGATATTATAATAACAGTAGAGCATCAGCCTGTCTACACTTTGGGTCGACATGCCGACCCGCGCAACGTGGTGCATCGGCAATGGCTTTTGGCGCGTGGAGCTGAGGTCGTCGAAATAGATAGAGGGGGAGACGTTACTTTTCATGGCCCCGGGCAATTGGTAGTATATCCTATCGTTGATTTGCAAAGGTGTGGGTTGGGCGTTAAAAATTACGTGCATTTATTGGAAGAAACCGTGATATTAACGCTTGCCGATTATGGAATAGATTCGGGACGTGTGGATGGCGCTACCGGAGTATGGTTGGGAATTGGCACTCCGACCGAACGTAAAATCTGTGCCATCGGGATTCGCTGTTCCCGATTTATAGCAATGCACGGTCTCGCGCTTAATATCAGTACTGACCTCTCTTGGTTTTCGGCAATCAATCCCTGCGGGTTCACAGACAAAGGTGTAACGACGTTACAACGCGAATTGCTATCTCGGTCAGCGTCAAATATCCCTTCCCTCGATGAAGTAGCCAATACTTTTAAGGAACATTTAGTTGCTCTGTTAGGATTATCATAGAGAATAAGAAGTTGAAATAACCTGAAATGAATTTTAAGTAGATATATAAAAAACAGCTCAGAAATTTTCCGAGCTGTTTTTTATTAGTATGTAAATTCTTAAAAATTCATTGTCGGAATTATTAAGAAATCACGGTTGGATTAGTGCTTTACAACCGGGAATGTGGCTTCTGCACCGTTAGCATTTACCTTGAGGAGGTATAGACCATCGGCGAGATGTCCAACATTGATTGTAATTGTTTCACCATTTACAACATTGGCTGTTGAATCTATTACCTTAACACCATTGAGGTTGTAGAGTGCGAATGAAGCATCTGCAGCATCGAAGTTGCAAGTCACGTTGAGGATTTCTACAACGGGATTCGGGTAAATGTTAACACCGGTCTTGATAGTGATGTCGGCGATTCCTGAAGCTTCTACTACATTAACTTTGAATGTCAAAGTTGTCGATGCTCCGTTGCTATCAGTAGCTACAACAGTGATTGTTACTGTTCCAACTTCGTTGCCGACAAAGATTGCGCTTGTTCCAGAAACGAATGTTGAAATAATCGTTTTAGAAGATACATAGAGCTGGTATGTGATGTCATCACCATCAGGATCAGTGAACATATCAGCGAAGTTGAGAACTGCTGATGTGCTACCTTGTTCAATAGTGATATCTTCAAGAGCAGTAGCTTCGGGTGCACGGTTAGTGTGAGCTACGGTGTACGAAATGTCGGTCTGAGCTTCGTTGCCTACTGCATCTTTTGCAAAGAATGACATTGCGTAAGAGCCTTCATCGCCATAATCGGGTGTAATGTCAACAGTTACGTTAACTCCGGTAGTAGCGTCAGCTCCTTCAACGTTGTAAACACCATTTTCATCTTCGGTGATAGTGCCACCTTCTACATTAGTGATTTTGGCAAGGTTGCCATTGTCGACCATTGAGAATGAGAAGTTATCACCTTCTACATCAAGGATGTTAATGGTAGCTTGGGTGGTAGCTCCTTCAGCTGCAAGGATAGTTCCTGCTTCTGATGTGATAACCGGCTTGCCATTGAGGTCCAAGTAGATGGGGAGGTTGATAATAGGTTGTTGCGGATCATTGCTCTTTATCACGAGCATTGCTTTATTACCTTTTTCCAACGGAGCAGATGCTGCATTGATTGCGAGATTGATGTCGACCGACTCTTGAATAGCTACTTCGCCCGATGTTGTTTCGTTGAGAAGTTTAATCCAAGGTTCGCCGGGTACGGTTTCAAGTGCGGTCATGATATAACCGAGCGAGCCGTATTGGTCTTTGAACATTGAGGCAACATCAAACCATCCATAACCTTCGACATAACCCATGTAGCGGTTAGATACCACGCTTTCCTCTTTAGATGATAAATAAGCGGGGTATTTAATACCAACAGGATATGTAATGCGGATGTAGAACTCTTGACCTTCATCCAAGTAAACAGCCTTATCAAGTGCAGCTATTACAAAGCTTGCACCTTGCATTTCATCGATATGGAATGTGCCCTTACCTACCACAGTGCCATTTTCGTAGTCAGTACCGGCTACAATTTCGATGAGGTAGTCAACATTTTCAACAACAGATTCGACAACTCCGGTACTGCTTGTGTTAGTAAGCGTTGTTGCAAAGTAGACATGAGAAATGTTGAATCCTCCATCTGGTGCAACATAATGAGTTGCAGCCTTATATAATCCATAGGTGTTGCCTGTGCCATAAGAATTAGCAGGAAGACCTACCAACGACGGATAATATAGGGCGTTGTTGTACTCAAAATCTTCGGTTGACGGTGCGTCATACAAGTTGTCGGTTTCATTAGCTAAAGGCTTGATTTCAATTTCCGACTGAATGTTAGCACTGAGTTGCTTAACTGCATCTTCACCGAGAATATTGACAGTGTGGCTAATAGGAGCGATACCACCGCCAACTTCAACTTCTTCTCCTACACCGGTCATGTCGAGATACATGTCGTAGGTCAACTTGTATGCTCCCATATTGGCGAGGTTGATTGTTTCAGTGCTCTTATAATCGGGAGCTGCATTTGTGATACGTACTTCCGGTAAGTATTCTCCACCTTTGTTTACATATGCGTAAGGCATGTCGGTAATGTTTACAGTAATAGGAATTGCTATTTCTGTAATTTCACCAAGACCGTCTACCGCCAACTTAAGGGTTGTTTTATATTCTCCTACTGTAGTGTACAACGTCCAATACGGGTCGAACGGAAGTGAGATTTTCAATCCGTCGGCTCCTACTTCGATAGGTGCACCTTGGAATGGATTCCATGTTAAGATTTCCTCTCCGGTCATCCAATCATAACCAATACCATAGTAGAATATGTAATCGTACATCGGTAAGATATCATCCGGATACTCTGGGAATGGAGCAATCTCTTTAGGATCGAGACTGATGTTGGTAACTGTGAAGGGGGCTGTTCCTTGATTTTCAATGTTGACAATCACTTCAAATGTACCCATGCTACCAAATGTGCCTGTAACCGGTCCGCTCATATCCATATATCCTATTACATGCTCTTCGATAATCTCTGTAGGTGTAACAATCTTTGCTTCTCCTGTTACTGTGAGAGTTACGGGGATTTCGATAGTTTCACTTCCGGGGATATTAGTGTTGATAGTGATAGCATCGGTGTAAGTGCCAGCCATTTTATCGGTGTCGACTTCAACACTGAGCGTTTTGCTTTCGTTTGGTGCAAGTGTAGTTTCTACTACAGGGATAAATTGAACAGCATTATTGAATTGAATCATGCGGTCGGGGATAACGACGCTTTCTGAACCGCCTTCGTTGGCTACACCCGCAAGACCGAATGCATCGAAGATTATAGCATATTCGCCATAGCTCTTATATTGGAACTTGAACGAACCATCTTTCTTCATGATGAGCTGGAAGCATACCCCAATATTCATGGTGTTACCATATTCCATCCATGAAACAACGACTTCGTCTTCGGTCATGTAGTGGTAGGTACCGGCAGTCTTGCTACTGTCCATAGTGTGGAGCCCCCAATAAGGCGCAATGATATTGGTGAAGATAGTCCCTTCGGGGAATACTGCCGGAGGTTCGGGCCAAATCTTTTGGTCATCGCGTTTGGTGAACGATACAAAACCGGTGTTGTAGATATACATCTCAGTGTACTTCTCTCCATAGAATGGGAATTCAAATGGGAGCGTAACTGTGGCGTAATCATTCTGGTTATAGTATGAGAAGTTGTTTTGTTCACCTAAACCGGTAGTTTCGATGTCTACCCAATCAAATTCAGTGGCACCATCAACTGCGCTCTTGTAGATATATGAAACTTGAGCTCCTTCGTTGATTTCATTTGCCACGTGGGTAAATGTTCCGGGGAGGGTAGAGAATTTCAAGTTTTCGTCGCCGTTGTTTGTGATTGTGAGTTCTTTTTTCAACTCAGCACCGCTTGCAACGGTTTCTGTAATATCGGTGAGACTTGTTTCAATTCCCGGACAACCTATCACTTCACCCTTGAGTGTTGCGGAGAGTGGCTCGCCCACAGATGGAGTCACGGTGATAACATCTTCAACCACACCTTCAGTGTCGGTGGGAAGAGTCACGATGATATCCTTTGACATTCCCGGCTCAATAGTGAATGGAGTAGCCAAATCGATAGAGAACTTGCCGTTGGCGATAGCAATATCGGTAACATCAAATGCTGCTTTTCCACTATTTTTAACGATTACGGGGAGTTGAGCTGTTGAAGTACGGAACACTTGACCGAAATCAATATTATTGCTTTCAAGCATGGCTACTGCTACCAAGTTAGCGCCGGTGATGTTGGCGTTGAAACTTACATAGGCTGTAGCGGCATTGGGGTCGTTGGTCTCAATGGTGAGGCGGTTTGTAGTTGCGCCTGCATACATTGTTTCGTTTGCTTTAAGAGTAGCTTGTACAGTTACTGATTCACCCGGGTTTACAATGCTGTATGCCGGTGTTATTGCGGTAACAAAGTATGCTGCAGGTGCTTCAAATTTCACTGAACTCTGTGTATTGAATTGTTTGTAAACATCGCCTGCGGGGTCATCGCTGTTGTCCCAATAGTCGGCAATGTCTGCTGAGGTCACTACCAATGGGTCAACGCCTTCCGGATCTTTGATGGCGCAGAACAATGTAGAGCCACCTTGGAAGAGACGGTCAGATTCCATTTCGCCATACCAGTCGTCCCATATCATTTCAGTACGAACGTAGTCATCGTAGAATATTTCAATGTCGCCATTAGCAGAAAGCATGATGCGGAATGAAATCGGAGATGTTTCAACGTCATATTTAACAGCAAGTACATTTTCGTATTTAATCACGAATTTACCGTCCTGCTTAGCATATACGACTTTAGATTCGGGACCGAATTGGAGCTGGTGTCCGTAAGCTGTAATGTAACCTATTCCTTCAAGACTTTCTGATGATTCTCTCAATGGCGGGAAGTAGCTGTATTCACCCAATGAGAATGAAATACCACCGAGGCTATTGATGTAAATCTTATCGTAGGTCTTACCGTAGAACGGGAAGTCGAAGCCGAGAGAAATAGCATTTGTGTTCTTAACATCATCACTAAATACAGAGGTGATGTCAGTACCACCGATAAGCGCAGGATTTCCGTCGTAGGCAAAGTCGGTTGCTCCGTCGAGGTTGGTCAATGCAGTATAGCCGTATTTGTGTGAAGCCTTGCCATGAGATGCCTCAAGTTGTTCATCGGAGAATTTGGGGAATACGTATTCCAATGGATAGTTTCCTTCATTCTTAATAATGAAATCTTTAGTTACAGCAGAAGCGTCTACATCGAGGTCGCCTACTTCAACTACTTCGGGATCTATAACAATCTTAGCCGGGTCGGTGGCAACACCTTGTACAGTTATCTTAAATTCAATGCCGTTAACATTTGTGAATGTGATAGTGCCGGTGTGGCTTCCTGCCGATTGCGGAGTATAAACGAGTGTTATTTTTGAAGTTGAGCGTGCCGGGAATCCTCGATAGGGAACATCTTGAATTGTATAGTGCTCAGAAGAGCTGCTAAATCCACCGCTGGACTCTTGTAAATATCCGTATTTGCCGGTGAATGGTCCGTAGCCTTCATTGAATAGTTCTACTTCAATAGATTTGCTTTCCCCAACCAAGAGTGCTCCAAAGTTAACAACTTTGACGGGAGCCATCTTAGGCGCATTTCCATTAACGGTTACTGTTGCTTGGATTTTGTTTGTATTGGCTGAACTTTCGTTGGTAGTGAAGCTTACATTGAATTTGTAAGTTCCGTTTACGAGTTGCTGTCCATCGTTTTTGAGTACTACTTCTTGTGTTTCGCCATACTTAACTTGACCTTGTGCAGGTGAAAGAGTAAACACTTTGTCCCATGCGGGGTTCTTACTGATAGCAGTGATAGCCCATGACACTTCGTTGCCCATCGATTCGTATGGACTGCCTTTGAGAGCTTCGCTTAGAAGTTTCCATGTCGCACCCATGTCGTTACTCATGTAGCTGTATGAGCCGTAGGCAGCATCGGCATTTGCAAGACCGAGAGGATAGTTATTTTGATTGCTTTCAGCCGGGAAATGTGCTACTACCCAGAATGATTGACCGGGAGCAAAATAGATTTGCTCAAGGAGTGGTACTTGGTAGCCATTATAGAAATATGATGGTTTAACTTCGCCAAGCAATGTTGCTGTGCTGATTGCTTTGCTACCATCATATATTTGAATTGTCGGACTTTGCCCGTAGGTTGAACCAACAACAACGTGAGTGAGGTTGAATCCGTCGGGATATGTCGTCGGGTCAACAACAAACCATTGTGCTTCAGAGTTAGGAAGCGACTTGTCTGACTCACCAATTGAAGCCCAATATTCTTTGAAGTATTGGAGTTGCATGGGGTAGTCCTCAACAACATAATCCGATGTCACGAATTCGCTTGCAGTAGAAGCATACGGTGTGATGCCCAATTTTGTTTTGGTAGTAGACAATGAGCCAATCATCGGACGAGTACTGCCGACAGAACTGGTGGCTGCGCTAAATGATTTAGTCGCAATTTTACCCTCCCATTTAAGCAACCCTTCGTCGTTGTTGCTGATATTGAAGATGGCGCTACCTTCAAGGCTTGTAGAAGCGTCGATAGTCATTGTTAAAGAGGTTTTGTCTACCGACATCTTCGGACCGGCATTTGTAGTAGCAGATACTACTTCAGAGAGTGCAGAAGCATCTCCCCAACGGTTTACGGCTTGAAGAGCCATGTAGTAGGTAGTCAATGGCTCTAATCCTGTCAATTCATAAGAAGCGGCTTCGCCTGACGCAAGGAACTTAGTGTCAATGTTGATGCGCTTAAGAGTTGAGAGGTCGGTTGTTGAATCAAATTCGCTTGTGCCGTAGTACAGAACGTGATTGTTGACATTGCCTTCGCTTGAATTGGGGACTGTCCATTCGAGAAGAATGTTGTCCTGTCCGGCAGTTGCGACAATGGCTCCGACTGCTTCAGGAGCTGTGCCATCGCCCATAACTAAAGCTTTTCCTGCATCAATATAACCACTACCGAAAAGTCCTACCGCGGTGGGATTGGGAGTGTAGAAGTCGTTAACCGATGAAAGGAGTTGAGTGCGTAGAGTCTCATTTGAGAGAGTTGATTTACCGTGTTGAGATAGAACGAGAGCTGCGATTCCCGAAACGTGGGGTGTTGCCATAGATGTTCCCTCATTCCATCCATATTGGTTGTTGGGAAGAGTTGAAAGTACACCTTCTTTTTCGCTGTAGTCCAAAAGCCCACCGGGAGCTACAATGTCAACCCATGAACCATAATTTGAGTAGCCGGCAGGAGTAAGATAGCAAGTCATAGCACCTACAGCAACGGTTGGCTCGTAGTAAGCGGGGTAGTAGTTGCCTATTTCTCCATTATTACCGGTAGCAAAAATACAGAGACCACCGGCAAGGTTGTCGCCACCTCCATATTTAGTAAAGTAGTCGATGGCATCGAGCACTTCCTGCTCATAATAGTCGGGAGAGCCCCAGCCCCATGAACACTGAGCGATAGATGCACCGCAACGTGCTGCGTAGATGATAGCAGCCGCGAAGTCACCTTCTTGAGTGCCTGAGCGTGTATCAAAAACTTGGCAAGAAATCATGCGGATACCGCTACCTTCTTCTCCATTACCACCGGCAACACCGGCAACGCCTTTACCATTGTTGCTGACAGCAGCTACCGTACCGGCAACGTGAGTACCATGGGCATGTGGATAGATAGCCGCAGAGTTGGTGCAAAAGTTGTAACCGTAGATGTCGTCAACGTAGCCGTTATTATCGTCGTCAACACCTTCTACGCCATTGGCTTCAGATTCGTTGATGTGAATATTGCCGGCAAGGTCTTCGTGGTTGATGTCAATACCACCATCGATGATGGCAACAATGACATCACTACGACCGGTAGTAGTTTGCCATGCTTCGAAAAGGTTGATGTCGGCGCCGGGAACAGCTCCAACAGCAATGCTTCCGTCGTTGACATAGTGCCATTGCTGGCTCAACATCGGGTCATTGAAAGGCATGGCAGAAGAAGCCGTAGCTGCAACTTCTTGAGCTGTAGCTACACGGAAATTTCCATTACCTTCAACTAATTGCATCGGGACTATGGTGTGGGCGATTTGTACACCGGGAGTCTCGCTGAAAATTTGGCTTGCTTCTTCGGGGGTAATGCTTTCGTCGAAAGTTACTTCGTACCAGCGGTTAAGTCCGAATTCGGCAAGCTGAGCTTCATCTTTTGCAGAATATGGTATCATTCTGCGAATACTTGCTACTTTGACTTTCTGTGCTGATGCGTCAAACGGGGTGATGCCGGTATTGACATTTCCCATTGTCTGCATGCGAGGAGTATTTCCGATTTGAGCAGCAACTTCAGGTTGCAACTTAACGCGGATTACACCCTTCTTAGGAGTCAATGCAGCTTCTGCATTTGTACTGCAACCCAATATCATGAGGGCTACAAGTAATTTTGAGAAGAATTTTTGCATAAGCTTGTGTTTAAAAAATGGTTAAATATTAAAGTTTTAAAGTAAGTTCTGAATTGTTTACTATTCCATGAGTTTACGGTAGCGACGACGAGGCGGCTCTTTGCCGTCATTCATGCGACGTTTGTATTCCTCATAGTCACTATATGACCCCTCATACCATACGACATTGCCGTCGCCTTCAAAAGAAAGTATGTGGGTGCAAATGCGGTCAAGGAACCAACGGTCGTGGCTCACTACTACCGCGCATCCGGCGAAGTCGTCGAGACCTTCTTCAAGAGCGCGTAATGTATTGACATCAATGTCGTTGGTGGGTTCGTCGAGAAGTAGTACGTTTCCTTCTTCTTTCAGTGCCATTGCCAAGTGGAGGCGATTACGTTCTCCGCCCGATAGTACACCAATCTTTTTCTCTTGATCGGCTCCGGTGAAATTGAATTTTGAGAGGTATGCGCGAGCGTTAATGTCGCGTCCTCCCATGCGGAATGATTCTATTCCTTGTGAGATTACTTCGTAGACAGATTTTTCAGGGAGCAAATCATGGTGTGTTTGGTCAACGTAGGCAATTTTAACTGTTTCGCCTACTTCAAACGTTCCTCCGTCGGGTTGCTCTTGTTTCATGATGAGGCGGAAAAGTGTTGTTTTTCCTGCGCCATTGGGTCCGATTACACCTACGATGCCGTTGGGAGGGAGTGAGAATGTCAAGTTGTTGAATAAGCGTTTTTTACCAAACGCTTTGCTCAAATTGCTGACTTCAATGACCTTGTTGCCCAATCGAGGTCCGTTGGGAATGAATATTTCGAGTTTCTCTTCCTTTTGTTTTTGGTCCTCATTAAGAAGTCGGTCGTAGGAGTTAAGACGAGCTTTACCTTTTGCTTGACGCGCTTTGGGAGCCATGCGTACCCATTCGAGTTCGCGCTCAAGTGTTTTGCGTCGTTTTGATGCTTGTTTCTCTTCCATAGCCATGCGTTTGGTCTTTTGGTCGAGCCAAGAAGAGTAGTTCCCTTTCCAAGGAATTCCTTCGCCGCGGTCGAGTTCAAGAATCCAGCCGGCAACATGGTCGAGGAAGTAGCGGTCGTGTGTGATAGCAATTACAGTGCCGGCATATTGGCGTAAATGCTGTTCGAGCCAGTCGATAGACTCAGCATCGAGGTGGTTGGTAGGTTCGTCGAGCAATAGCACGTCGGGCTGTTGTAGCAAAAGACGAATGAGTGCAACGCGACGACGTTCACCCCCTGATAGTGTGCTGACCGGTTGGTCGTCGGGGGGGCATTGAAGAGCGTCCATTGCGCGTTCGAGTTTTGAATCGATATTCCAGGCGTCGGCTGCATCAAGTTTATCTTGAAGTTCGGCTTGACGTGCTAAAAGGGCATCCATTTTGTCGGGGTCCTCAAGCACTTCCGGGTCGCCGAATGATGCATTGACGCTATCGTATTCAGCAAGAAGGTCCATGATAGGTTGCACGCCTTCACGAACCACCTCGATAACGGTCTTCGAGGGGTCGAGTTGCGGGTCCTGTTCAAGGTATCCTACTGAATATCCCGGTGAAAATACAACCTCACCTTGATAATCTTTGTCGATACCTGCAATGATTTTCAACAATGATGATTTACCGGAACCATTTAAACCGATGATGCCGATTTTCGCACCATAGAAAAATGACAGGTATATGTTTTTTAATACTTGTTTCTGAGGAGGATAGGTTTTGGAAACACCTACCATTGAGAATATAATTTTTTTATCGTCGGCCATAGTCTTATATTTTAAGATTGTCGGGATGTAAAATAGTTCTCGTAGTCTTAGACTAATAATTATTTACGTTTGCGAGGTGCGTAGCGAACGGGGTAGTTGCAACTGACACGCCCCTCTACAATGTTTGTGAGCTTGCGTCGTATCATCTGTTTGCGAATGGGGGAGATGTGATCAATGTAAACGCGACCTTCAAGGTGGTCGTATTCATGTTGTACGATACGAGCTAAAAATCCGCTCATATCTTCTTCGTGTTCTTCGAAATTCTCATCAAGCCAATTTAGACGAATGTGTTCAACGCGCTTTACGTCTTCTGACAGGCCGGGCAAACTTAGGCACCCTTCGGACCGACTAACACTGTCGCCGTCGAGGACTTCAAGTTCCGGATTAATAAGCACCATCTTTCTACCTGCACATTCCGGGAAAGTCTCAGCAACAAGGTCGGCATCTATTACCACCAGACGAATGCTTTTGCCAATTTGTGGCGCTGCCAATCCTACTCCCTCAGAGGTGTACATGGTTTCAAACATATCCGCGATTAGTGCTTTCAAGTCGGGATAGTCGGGTGTCACTTCGTCGGTTGTGGCACGAAGTACCGGGTGTCCATATAGGTATACGGGAAGATTCATTGTTTTGAATGGGTTTTATTTGTTGTAATGCCTGCTTTCTAAATAGTCATTCAGTATGATAGTTGCTGAAATTTCATCTACAATGGCTTTGTCGCGTCGAGCCATTTTCTTCAACCCACCGTCAATCATTGCACGATGAGCTATGGCAGATGTAAATCTCTCGTCAAAGAATATAATTTCAATATTGGGAAGAGCTTTGCGTAGTTGCCCTATTCCGGGGCGTATATAGCGCATTGAGTCGGATTCCTCGCCACGCATAGTGGTGGGGTATCCAACAATTATAGCATCGACCGGTTCGTTTGCAACGTAACCTTTAATAAACTCAATTAGTTTTGAGGTGTCGATTGTAGTTAGACCTGAGGCAACTATGCGCAGGGTGTCGGTGACGGCAATCCCACAACGGCGTCGGCCGTAGTCAATTGATAATAATCTTCCCATTCGGCGACAAATTTACAAAAAAATCTCCTATATGTAACAACATATCGGAGATTTTTTTGCATATTTTTCTAACAAAAATTTTGCGAGACTCTCTCTGTGTCAGTAATTTCTATAATTGCTTGGTGGGGTCGATGTCGGGAGTGGCATACCATGATGAGTACATCAAATAGTTATGGGCTATTTTGATGTTCATCTCGCGAGCTTTTTCCGGTTCTACCATTTTTATAAATTTGGCCGGCGCTCCTCCCCAAAGTTCATTTGGTCCAATCTTGGTGCGTGACAAAACGACAGAGCCTGCGGCAACAAGTGCGCCTTCTCCCACTTCAGCATCGTCCATTACTACGGCACCCATTCCAATGAGGGCATAGTCGTGGATTTTAGCACCGTGTATCACAACGTTATGGCCTATTGAAACATGGTTGCCAATCTCGATTGTTGATTTCTGATAAAGGGTGTGAAGCACAGAGCCGTCTTGTATGTTGACGCAATTGCCTATGCGAATGGAGTTTACATCTCCGCGAATTACAGTATTAAACCAAACAGAGCAATCGTTGCCCATGACAACATCGCCTACGATTGTAGCGTTTTCCGCCAAGAAGCAGTTGCTTCCTATTTGTGGTGTAAATCCGCGAACAGGTACGATTAATGACATTTTTATAAATTGTAATAAAGTTATGATTAATAAAGTTTAGAGTGGCAGAGTACGCTCACGTAGCCACTCTTGCTCTTCGTTGGATAGAAGGGGCGCAAGGCGAGCATAAACGGTGGCGTGGTACTCATTAACCCAACGTATTTCTTCGGGAGTCATCATTGTCAATTCAAACAAATTACGGTCGAATGGGAAAAGGGTGATGGTTTCGAATTTTAGGAAACGACCGAATTCAGTTGAGAAAG